>JAAYKJ010000194.1 GCA_012522505.1 Clostridiaceae bacterium | reverse complement strand
CTCATTGGTGAACTGATTTTCTTAATAATATAAAGCTTATGTGTAGCAATATATGCATTTACCTTGCTAAGTTGTGACAATAGTTCCTTGCTGCAGATTGCTTTTTCCATGACTCTTTTTTGATATGCATCAGAAATTCCACTGAAGGTTAAGTAAACCAAATACATGAAAATTGTTATTACTACGGTGACTAAAGGTTTTGCAATTAATTTGATTTCCAGGCTTATCCCTGTTGTAAAAAACAGGGAAACAGCCGTCTTAAAGACAGGTGATTGGAATACTTTATGGATATTCCTGATGAAATCCCTGCCCCGTCTGCTGCGAATTTTAGTCTTAAGATAATAGTACAGTTTTGGAAATTTCATATTCATAACGTACCCCTACCCTTTTTAAGTACATTATATAAAGAATTACCAGACATTACAATATATACATGAAACTGCGGTGTTTATTTCTCGGTACAATAGGAGCGAAAGTATAGTGAGATGCCTGCCTTTAAAGAGGATGAAGGATTTTTTCTGTTATAAGTTTATATGAGGGTGGCGGGGAAATAATTCCAAAAAACACTGACAGATGAGGTTCATTTCTCATTTTTGTTTTGTTATAATGGTATTATCATGAAAATCGAGCGGTGTTCTGTTCCAAAGCGGAACAGTATGCTTCAGGCAGGCAGTATTGCCGCATGGTTGGTGCTTTTGCCCCTCAAGCTGCCTGAGAATTTTTCAGGTTTGAAGAAGGCTTAATTCCCGTTGCGCTTACTCCACTGGGATATGCCAAGGGAACTGAGCCAAAACGGAGAGGGAAACCCGTTGATGTTTTGGTTTCATACCTTGACTAAGGCTTAAAACAGAAAGGAAGATGAATAATGGATAATATCATGGATTGTGCAGTACTAAACAATGGTGTTAAAATGCCCTGGCTTGGCTTGGGCGTCTGGCAAATAAACAATCCAAAAGAACTGGATTTTGCGGTAAAGACTGCTTTAAAAAATGGTTACACTGCCATCGATACCGCAGATGCTTATGGGAATGAGGCCGAGGTTGGTAAAGCAATCAGGGAATCAGGTGTTCCACGAGAAAATTTGTTCATCGCAACAAAGCTATGGAATGCCAATCAAAGGAAAGGCTTCCAGGCAACGTTGGAGGCTTTCGAGGCAAGTAGAAAAAGACTGGGGTTGGAATACCTTGATCTGTACTTGATACACTGGCCGGTAAAGGGCAAGTATATGGAAAGCTGGAAAGCACTAATAAAGCTATACCAAGAGGGTCTTGTCCGTGCCATCGGAGTGTGCAATTTTCATATACACCATCTACAGGATATTATCGGCGAAACCGGGGTAGTACCGGCTGTGAATCAGGTTGAACTACATCCATGGTTGTCTCAAGAGCCTCTGGTGGAGTATTGCAGGGAAAACAACATTCAAGTGGAAGCGTACAGCCCTTTATTAAACGGTCATCTTGGTGAAGTGAAAGAACTTGTGCCAATTGCACAGAAGTATGGAAGGACACCTGCTCAAGTTGTACTCAGGTGGAATCTCCAGAGGGAAATCGTTGTCATTCCGAAATCGGTCAACGAAAACCGGATTATTGAAAATTCTCAAATTTTTGATTTTGAACTCACTGAAGAAGATATGGCAGCAATCAATGCACTGAACAGGGACAAACGGTTCCTGCCAGACCCGGATCATGTTCGCTTCTAAACACGCAGGGCTGTTCCTCTGATTACGATAGGAAACACCGCTTGTGGGTCCGCATTAGCGGTGGTATGGGAGGTTGGCTACTCAAGTAATGGGTAGCCTCCTACCCGATTTTTCCAATGGGTTACAGCCAACCCTTGAATTCCAGAATGGTTTGCTTCCTCCATTCGCTCTCGGATTCCATCTGTATCATCTGTGTTCTCCAATCCCTGGGTGACATTCCCATGATTTTGGCAAAATGGCGGTTGAAACTGGATACCGAACGGAAACCAACCTGTTCGGATATTGTCAGAACGGTCGCTTCTGTACTGCGCAGCAGTGTGCAGGCTTTATAAATGCGGGTGTTGTTTATGAAATCCAAAGGGCTTGTTCCCATGATGGAATTGAAAACCCTTCTGAAATGCGTTCCGCTTAAATGGCACAGATTAGCCAGCGTCTCGATGGGAAACTGGCTGGCATAATTATCCCGGATATAGTCCAGGGCGGGAGAGATGACCAATGCGTTATCTGGAGGGGGCCCCGGGATGTCCTCATACTGATCCTTCTGAAGCCTTAAAAAATGAATACAGAGTGTCATGAGGAGGCCGCGGGCACATGCCTGAAAACATGCTCTACGCTGCTGTAGCTCATTCATGATTGAGGTTGCCAGGAGGTGGACTACAGGTTCTTGTTCTTTATTCAGGATGAGAAGAGGAAAGTTCTGCAAAAGGGTTAATGACATTTCCTGATTGCGAATATAATCCCGGAAAAGTTCCTCGGGATCCAGAAAGATATAACTCCACAGGGATGACATGCCAGGGGAACTATAGGTGGTATGGGGAAGATGTCTGGGTACACAGGTAATATCACCCTCTTTTATAGTTTTTGGAACACCGTAAAATTCCATGATGGCCTCATCGCTGTGACAAATCCCTATTTCAAGACAATTGTGAAAGTGAAGCCGCTCACTTTTGATTTCGGAAATATGCCACCGCTCGCCGGATAACAGAAGAACAGGAAAGTTTACGGGTAGATCGTAATTTCTGTATTCAACGATCTCTTTTTTTGGCTTTGGCATAAAAGAGGATCCTTTCTATTTATTTTCGAAATGATAGTTATTTTTACATTTTTACTATATCAATGAATCAAGTAAATTTCAACCATGTATTTGCGGTAATTTGCAGAATTGTATCGTAAACTTGCTCTTTAAAATGGTCAGATTACGATAAAATACTGTGAAAATGAACAAACAGTTACAGATATTCAATAAAAAATGATACAAATAGCACGAAAAAATCCTAGTAAATGGTCGAAATTGCATATCCTTGAATCCAATCTGATTAGAAAAGAGACAGGCCATCAACTATACTTGGATATAGATAAGGAACATTAACCAAGTAGGGGGTTACTGTAGCGTGTTAATGAATCAATCGGTTCGGACATACCGAAAAAGGGGCATAATGTACTACCTTAAGAGAGACTGGCAACTGTAATTGCTTGTTATGGTTCCAATAGCCTGTGTTTTCATTTTCAAGTATGCCGCTTATCCTGGGTTACGAATGGCATTTATGGACTTTAAGCCGGCGAAAGGCTATGCTGGAAGTGAGTGGGTTGGTTTTAAGACCTTTGCCAAAATCTTTTCAGATAAGGATTTCCAGCGAGCCCTAAATAATTCACTTGTCTTTAATTTCCTTGATCTTTTGATTGGTTTTCCAGCACCGATTATTCTTGCATTATTGCTGAATGAACTTCGCTACAAGAGTTTTAAGAAAGTAACACAAACCATATTATACCTGCCCCATTTCCTGTCCTGGGTGATTGTGGCCAGTGTCAGTTACACATTGCTAAAACCTGAAACAGGATTGGTAAACATATTACTGATCAAGATGGGCATGATCGAGACCGGAATTCCTTTTCTGACAGAGAAATGGCATTGGGCCGCCAGCTACCTGTTATTGGCTGTTTGGCAAAGTATGGGATGGGGAACTATCGTATATCTTGCCGCCATCACAGGGATAAACGGAGAGTTATATGAAGCAGCATATCTAGATGGTGCGAGCCGATGGCAAAACGTCTGGTATATAACACTTCCCGGCATCAGGAGAACAACGATCGCCCTGCTGATCATGAACTTGGGAAGAATAATGGGGAGCAATTTTGAACGGTTGGACTCCTTTGGCAATGTCCAGGTAAAGGATTTCCAATATCAATTGGCCATATATATTTATGAAAAAGGGCTTAGTGCGGGAAATTTCAGTCGCGCAACGGCTGTTGGTCTGTTTCAGGCATTAGTCGGGCTGCTACTGGTGCTCCTTGCGGATCGCTTCGCAAAGATGCTTGGCGAAGATGGCTTGATATGAGGTGAAAGCAATGAGCGATATGTTTGATAATCAATACACAAGAATAAGCACGCGTGGAGGATATCGAAGGGGAAGCAGGTTTCCAATCGCAGACATTTTCATCATTATCTTTATATCGATCCTATGCCTTACCTGTATTCTTCCTTTTGTTCACATCGCAGCAAAATCTATCAGCAGCAATACAGCGGTTATGTCGAAATCAGTTTTTTTGCTTCCGAAAGAAATAGATTTCAGCGCATACAAATCCATATTCAAGGATGGAACCCTAACACGCTCCATGGTTTATACCGTCTATATGACAGCTTTATTTACAGCATTCGGTATGATTGTTACAATCTGCGGGGCGTATCCGATCACCAAAAAAAGGTTGAAGGGTAGGAATGTTTTGTCTTTTATCATGCTCTTCACACTATATTTCAGCGCCGGATTGATTCCGGAGTATCTTCTGATGAAACAGCTGAATCTTTTGAATAAAATGTGGGTTCTTATTCTGCCTTTGATGTTTTCACCCTATAATATGCTTATTATGAAAAGCTTTTTGCAATCCACCATTCCGGACAGCCTTGAGGAATCAGCTTTTCTGGATGGCGCATCAGACTTTCAGATCCTGTTTAGGATTGTTCTTCCCCTGTCTAAACCCATTCTTGCGACACTATCGTTGTTTTATGCGGTAGGACGGTGGAATGCGTACGCAGATGCAAAGTATTTCATAACGAAAAGGTCTTTACAGCCAATTCAATACATTCTCAGTAATATGGTTCTGTCATCAAGTATCGAAACCATCAGCTTATCAGAGTCAGCAGAGGTGAAGAGCACACCCGAGGTGATTCAGGCGGCAACCATTATGTTTGCAACACTTCCGATTATCTGTGTATATCCCTTTATTCAAAAATATTTTGTAAAAGGTGTCATGATCGGTGCGATTAAAGGCTAATTAAAAATTGGCATAGAAATCCCTTTAGCTCTCTAAAGGTTTTCTATAAAAAAGAATCATTTCTGAAGGAGGAATAAAGATGAGTAACTTCAAGAAAATCATGATCATCGCAGTAGCCTGCATCATGGTAATGTCTCTCGTTGCCTGCGATGATGCCAAGACAAGCCAAACAGATACTCCCACAACCACGCCAACGCAAACAGATACGCCGCCAGAGCAGGCAGTAGTACCAGGAATCGATGGGTTCAAGTCCTTTAGCAAAAAAGTTCACATTACTGTACCTGTATACGACAGATCCAAAGAAGGTTATCCTGCAGTGGATGACAACTACTGGACACAATGGATACAAGCAGAATTTGGGGACAAGTATAATATAGACGTGGAATATGTTGCCATACCGCGTAATGATGTAATGACCAAATATAGCATGCTTATTGCAGCCGATGAAACCCCCACGATCATGATGGAGTATGATTACCCGAAGGTTGCTCAGTGGGCCAACGACGGTGCCATGAGTGAGATCAATCTGAATGATTTCTCGCAGGTAGCAGCCGACTATTATGGCGCAATGGTGAAGAACAACCAGCTGGGGTATACCGATATTAATGGCAAAACCTATTTTGTCTTGACCGAAAGACCATACTACAACACAACGTTTACATATGTTACTTTTGTCAGGATGGACTGGCTGAAAGAGGTCGGATATGACCATGTACCACAGAATTACGCCGAATACACCGATGCCATTGAGAAAATTATGGCAAAAGGGCTAACCGATATTGCTCCTATTGGGAAATACCTTCCTAACGCTGCATACGTCCAAAACTTCGGATATAGAGATTTCCCGGTCAACGAAGAGGAATGGGTGATGCACTCCAGCCTTGGAACGGCATGTTTACCGTGGGAACCTACCTATAAAATGTTGAAGAGAGAAAACGCTGAATTCAATAAAGGCTTTTACTCCAAAGAATTTGATTTGGATGTGGATGACTCAAACTGGAAAGCAAACTTTATTAATGGAAAGGTCTTCTCCTATGGCGGATATATGTCTGCAAATGTTGACTGGCTGACTTCCTTCTATGAAAAGAACCCCAAAGCAGAGCTGGCTATTGCAAGTGTTAATCAGCTTGTGGAACCCAATGTTATGCAGGCTCAGTTCAGAGCGGACAATCCGTTTGGAATGATCGTTGGCTTTAGCTCGCTTGCAACCGATGATGAATTAAGGGCAGCATGGATGCTGATGGAATGGATGTTCCAAGAAGAAAACCTGTTTGTTCTAGAGAACGGTATAGAGGGTGTAACCTATACATTGGATGAAAATGGTCTTCCCGTGGTGGATGGAAATTACAGGGGCCCTGAAATGCTAAACCACAACATGAATATAGACATGACCTGTCTTGTCCATGCCAGCAAAAAAGTCGGAACGATCGAACAAACCATCCAGGCTATTTCTCCCCAAGGGCTTCCGCAGGATTTCACACAGGCTTTGATAGACAACTATTATGATTTGAAAGCTATAGCAGATAAGGGAATGGCCTATTCCGATCCTGTATTTGCAACGGCTATTGAATCCGAAAGCGAATATTCAGCCACCCTGTTAAGCTTGTATCAGGAGTATTACGCACAACTGGTGAAGTGTT
>JAAYKJ010000022.1 GCA_012522505.1 Clostridiaceae bacterium | reverse complement strand
TCAAGATTGTGTTTTGTGTGGCTGTAGCTGTTTTCTTTCTGTTACCGGTGTTATGCCTGGCAGAAGAAGCCCCTTCCCTGTTGAATGAAGTGCTTGAACCGCAGATGGAAGGCCGGGAGATGGAAAAGCTGCAAAGAAGTCTTGAGGAGGCCATGACCAGCGAAGCGAAGGAACTGTTTCCATATTATTCGCCAAAGCAGCTTATGGAGGAGCTGGTGAAGGGGAATGCGCAAGAAGGGATGGAAACACTTCCGGGAAAGCTGCTGAATTTTATTCTGGATGAAGTAAAAGTAAATTTTACACTGCTTATTAAGCTGATGATTATTGTTTTTCTGTCCGCCATCATCAAAAACCTGCAAGGGTCTTTTAAGGAGAGCACGGTGGGAGAACTGGCCTATTTTGCCTGTTACGCTGCTGTGGTGACACTGGTGGCCCTTGGATTCCAAAGTGTATTACAGTATGCGGGAGAGGTTCTGGACACGGTTGATCGGATTACTGGTTTTGCGATACCATCCATGCTGGCTCTTTTAATCTCCAGCGGCAATATTGTTTCGGGAAGTGCTCTTCAACCAATTCTTTTACTGGCCATTCAGGGGACGGTGAAAGCCTTTCGTGTCGTCTTTCTTCCTCTATGTCTATTATCAGGTATCTTATATCTGGCAAATGGGCTGAGTGAAAAAATTAAAATTTCGGGAATGGCAGGTCTGCTAAAGCAGGTTGTAACATGGGGTCTTGCCGGTATTCTGACGCTGTATGGATCTCTTGTTACCATACAGGGTGTAACCGGTGCAGTGCTTGATGGCGCTGCAACAAAAACAGCAAAGGTTGCGATGAATACGTTCATTCCGGTAGCTGGAAAATACATGGCAGATGCAACCGATACCATTATCAACTGTGCGCTGATTGTCAAGAATACTGCAGGCGTGGCGACAATGGCAGTCACCCTTGCTACGTGTTTTGTTCCGATTTTGAAAATATTCGTCATCATCATGCTGTACAGGTTCACCGCCGCAATCATTGAGCCGGTTGCGGAAGAGAGACTCTTTGAATGCTTGACTGATCTTTCCGATTGTATGAAAACAATTCTTGGTGTTGTCGGAGCGGCTCTTTTCATGTTTCTGCTTTCGATGGGAGCTTTATTGGGAGCGGGTGGAATCAGTGGGATGATGCAGTGAAACAAATGGAGGCAATATGGAAGAAATAAAGAGCTGGGCTGTCAATATTGCAGCCGTTGCGGTACTGATGATCATTCTTGATCTTATCATGCCGGAAGGGCGGATCAGAAAGTTTACACAGTTACTAACAGGCTTTGTATTGATGTTTGTGATGATTAATCCTGTATTGGGGCTGTTTGGTAAGGGTGTACCTGCCTCTTTTGCTGGATGGTCCGATGAATCATTCCTTTTAAGCAGCCAGGTGAAAAGCATGACTGGCAGCCTGCAGGACGAGAGAAAAAAACAAACCCTGGAGCTATACAGAAGGATGCTTCTTGCAGATATTCAAAACAGGCTGGTTGGTCACGAACAAATTCATGAAGCAGAGGTGGATGCAGTGCTAAATGAGAATATGGATTCCGAAAATTATGGTCAAATCCGGCGCCTTTTTATCAATCTGACGCTGAAGAAAAATGAAACAATAAACAAACAGATGATTGGCGCAAGTATACACAAGGAATTGCAACAAATTTTTAACCTGAAAGAAAATGAGATCGTCATTCAGATATCGGAAGGAGAGTGAATACTGATGCCGGACTGGTGGGAGAAGTTGAGGTTGTGGACGAAAGAAAAAAAAGGAAGACGCGGAATTGAAAATTTAGTCATAATCCTGATCCTTGGTGTAATAATTATCATAGTAGCAAGTTCATTTTTTACTGAAGACGAAAAAGAAGACAAACCGCAGGAAACAATAGCCATAACATCAAAACTACCTGTGGATGAACTCTTGGAATTTGAACGGCGGCTCGAACAAATTCTATCGGAAATAGAAGGAGCAGGGCAAGTAAAAGTGATGATAACCAGAGTATCAGATGGAGAGGTGGTGCATGCATATAATCAGATCGAAGAAAGCAGCTTACAGGAAGAACAAAATGAAACAGGGGTTCTGAAGAAGACGGACGAAATACGTAAAGAGCGGGAGCTGGTTTTCATGGATGCTGAATCTGGAAAGCGCATACCGGTCGTAACAAAGACGTATCATCCTGAAATCATGGGAGTTGTTGTCGTTGCTGACGGTGCCGGTAGCAATCTGATCCGTCAAAATATAACAGATGCGGTTGAAGCTCTATTGGGAATTCCGGTGCACCGGATTCGGGTTTTAAAGCGTAAATAATAAGATAATGGGGTGATGTGAGAATGATCAATAAAAAACAAATTCTTGTAATCGCTTTGGTACTTGTCATTATTGCAGCAGGGATATTGCAATACACGTATGGTGACACGGGCTTTTCCTCACAGAGGGAACCGGAGGAGAGGCTTGGTGAGGCGGTTTATGTGAACAATATGGATGGCGATTCGATTGGTTTGACAACCCAACAGACAGATAAAATCGCAGAACTTGATACCACCGGCGAGCAAGTGGTTACGGCCAGTGCAGGAGATTACTTTGTTCAGGCAAGGATGGACAGAGAATCTATCCGCAGCAGACAGAAGGAAGAACTGCAGGATTTGACAAACGGGGAAGAACAGTCGGGTGCAGTCAGTGAAAAAGCTCAGGAGGAGTACCTGGACCTTATAAAACGGTCCGAAATAGAAGCGACGATTGAATCGCTTGTGAAGCAAAGAGGGATTGAGGATGTGGTTGTTATCTTCGGAAGCACCGGGAGCGTCGATATTGTAGTGAAGGCAGACAGCCTGTCTCAAAGCCAGACAGCGCAGATCTCAGATATTGTTATCCGGCATGCTGGGGTTGAAATGAAGGATATATATATCAAAAACATGAACTAAGTTCCACGCAAAAAGGGGGGACGATTCCTTTGCTCCATTTTATATGGCACAAAAGGACCGTCCCCCTTTTTCCCTTTTCCCCCTGTTTGACTATTCCACAGCTTTCGCTGTATTAAAGGCTTTCATTAACTGTGACTTCTTTCTGGAGGCTGTATTTTTGTGAATCAACTTCCTGGAAGCCGCCTGATCCACTTTGCTGATTGTAGCTTTTAAAAGATCTTGACAGTTTTCAGCATTTGCTGCAAGTGCTTCATTATAATGACGAATTGCTGTTTTCAATTCGGAACGCTTTGCTTTATTTAGTGCAGTCTTTTCTTTTGTCTTCTTTACTCTTTTAATAGCGGATTTAATATTCGGCATCTTTTCACCTCCCAATAATTAGTCAACACTCAATATAATAGCACGAAGAAAACGGTTTGGCAAGATTTTTTTGTCTCATTAACTGAGAAGTTGCTATAAGCAGAATGACTGCTTTGCTTTCTTATCAGTTTCATTAAAATATGGAAACCTACCTTTAGAAACTGGTGTTCTGTACCAAAATATATAAAACAGAGGTCAAATTTTTAGTT
>JAAYKJ010000193.1 GCA_012522505.1 Clostridiaceae bacterium | reverse complement strand
TGCTGACGGTATAATTCCTGGATAACCAAAAGATTCTTGTATTGACGCTTATTCAGTAATTCCAATCCATTTCGCCTGACTAATGCTTCCTCTATTTTTATGTCTCTACGGATATATCTTAAGAGCTCGCCTTTCATTTTTCGAATTACAGCGGGCTTCGGTTTTCTTTGCTTTGTAAATGCAATATAACTGTCATGCGCTTTTTGTCGGTATGTACGTGCCTTCTGTCTTAATCCCTTTTCTGGGTCATGTAGAATATCAATGATCTCCTCAAGTTTCTCTCTGGCTCCATTCAATAATCTTGCATCTGTAGGATATTGGATGTCAGCCGGTGTACAGGTTGCATCCAAAATTATCTTGCCGGATTTTTTACAATTAACACCTTCATCCTCCTCGTGCCCATCATGGCTTCCCGAAGAACTTGGTGGCCCTATCTGATTATTATCATCCTTGTTTTATTGATTTCCTGCATTCTCACCTGTGTACTTTTGCTGTCTGCCTGCACACAGCGTCCAAGCGCTGCCAGCAATTTACCGAGTACAACAGATGCCCCCAAAAGCGTGGGAGATGCGCAGCAGATCCCCCCTCCGGCGGCAACCGAGAGCCTCGCAGAAAGGCTTACCGGTGTTTATATTACCAGTATCAGTGAAATTGATGAATGGGCTATCAGCATACGCAGCATAGGCGGTTTACTTCTTATAGAAAACAGTCTTTGCTCTGACGGCATCGTTTACTCATTCTGGGCGCAGGAACTGGTGCCGGATGACGCCTCCGTACTTGATGAGAGCTCGTCCGATTCCATCTAGGGGATATGTTATGAGTTCTCATCCATGTCAGGATACGGTGGATACTGGGACGATACGGCAAATATGACTGTTGCGCTGATGGAGGATGGAGTATGTATCACAAAGAATTTTGATGATTACGGGCATTACGAACGTGAGGAGAAAAACTCATTTGTGCGAACCGAGGACAAGGGGTATTTTCACACGGATACGAAGAATCTTTACGAAATGCTTTCTAAAATGTACGCTTTGATCGCAGACACAGAACCTGTGGGAAACTGGAGCTTGATTGGGCTAAATTTCAACGCGTGGATTTCTTTTATGCCAGACGGGAGCTTTGATTATGTATTCAAGGTGGAAGCAGAACCTATCATTGTTCTTTCCGGTGCATGGGGGGTGGACGCAGACGGTAATGTACAGGTTCTTGCAGAAAGGTTTGGCAACGCAACGATGCCTCTTGAATATACTTTCCGTTGTGAGTCCAAGCAAAATGAGATGTTGATCGAGTCGATTGACGATTGCTGTATTCTTCCGTATGAAGGTGAAAATGTGTTCTCCGCTGAGAAACCGGATGCCGCATTGGCGGCAGGCGATAACCAAACCGCGATTCAGCTTGGTACTGGTGGAATCAGCAACCCGACGCAAATCAATGCAAACGATGGAAATCCGGAGCATTATTATTACGCACCGAACAGTTATGTTTATTGAACAATGGATTTCTGCCTATAAAATGGCGTGTTCTGAACGCTGATAGAGATAACGCAGGCAACAGCGGCGCGATGTTTCTGTTGTCAGAAAATTCACTTGCAAGCGGTGTGTACTTTGATAACCTCGAACGGTGTTGTAACATCTGGCAGAACAGCGAAGCACAGGCATGGTGTAAGGATTTTTCCGGTGAAAGCGGTGATAAAGTAGAAGATGCCTTCACCGGTAAGGAGCTTGCAGCGATCCGATCCACAAGCCTGACTAAAATATCCCCGTGAAAAAACGACAGTTTATTGATATACTGATGATATAGATAAAGCCAATAAGGGACTATCTGATATGATTTTATATGTTGTGAATCCGAGTGAATGGTATATAATGGGGTAAATGTGTTTTTAAATGATATGAGGAGATATTATTTGCTCACGATGACAGAAAAATTCTTTGCTTCAATAGTTAAGAATACATCAGAAAGGAATGATAAACCAAATGAATAAAGGTTATATTTACAAAAAAGTTGATGCATTTACCGGAAATAGTTCAAAAGGAAATCCAGCTGCATATATGATTTTGGGAGATGAGCGCTTCACTAATAAACAGTTTTTAGATATTGCCTCAGCTCACAAGGGGTTTATATGTGAGTTTGTATTTGTACAGAATTCTGATATTGCTGATCTTAAGCTTACATACTATTCATCTGAGTGTGAAGTTGATTTCTGCGGGCATGGAACAATAGCAACAATGTATGAATTAATAAAAGATGATCCAAAGCTTTTTGCTAAAGAACGTATTCAGATTGAGACAAACAAAAAGGGAATATTGACAGTGTATAATCATGTCAAAGATGAAGATGCGATATATATTTCTGCACCAAAAGCTAAAGTATATGATGTAAATGTTGAACCAAACGAGGTGGCAACAGCACTTGGTACAACAGTTGATGTTATATCGCAAGAATTTCCAATGGCAGTCATTGATGCTGGATTGAAGACACTAATTGTACCGATTTCATCACTTCAGGATGAGATTACAATTCTTCCAGATATCGATGTCTTGAAGGAGTTTGTTGTGAATTCAGATATTGATATAATTCTTATATTTAGTAAAGAAACATCGGAAGCTAGCTATTATGCACATACTCGTGTTTTTTCTCCTAAGTTTGGTTATCTTGAGGATCCTGCAACCGGTTCTGGAAACAGTGCTTTTGCATATTATTTGCTAATGAACAATTATTGGAAAGGTAAACCAATAGCTGTTGAACAGGGCAACAAAAATATGATATATAATACAGTAAGATTGCGTGCTGAGAATGATGAGATTCTGTTTGGTGGCACAGCCACAGTCAAAATCAGTGGAATGTATTATACGTGATTTTACTAATCTTATAAACCCATCGATATGCTCCCGCGAACAGATATTTCTAGTGTAGGTTGAGACTATAGAACTGTTGTTAATAATCCATTTCCATTATCGCATATCTATGCAGCGGGATTTATCACACCAAACAAGAAGACCCCACCCTACAGAGGATGGAGTCTTCTTTTTCCGTGTGATAAAAAATATTTTTCTGAATACACAGTAACTATTTTTCATAAGTCACAGGTAATGACCAGATCAACAATAAACCAAACGATAATTTATAACGTTAGAAGATGCGGTATGAGCAGAGTAAGAATGAAAAAAATTAAAGCAGTAATTGTATTGTTGTTGGCGTTACTTTTGGCTATGCCCAATGTGATGGCAGTTCAGGCTGCAGGCCCACCACAGCTTGAAGTAGTTGTATCAAATAGTGTCATCTATGTGAGTACTTATAGTGATCACTTAAGTAAAGCAGGAAATAGTCTGATACTAAAAGTTCCTGTTGGGTTAACTCTTGCGAGAATTAGAGGTGAAAGTGGTACTGTTTATTCCAATGTGACCATTGTAGTTGAGGGAACAAATCAAACCCTGGATCTGGAAAATGTTAAAATAGAAGCTGCTCCCGGTCGGCCGGGAATAGACTATGGAGCAAGTGGCGGCAGGTATTGGTGGTGGTTATAGTGGTACAGGTGGAAAGATAACCATAAGTGGAGGGAATGTGACAGCAACAGGTGGACTTCATGGAACAGGAATAGGCACTGGCAGAGACGGTCATCAGGGCGATCAGGATACAATCACCATAACGGGAGGAACTGTAAATGCTATTGGCAGCGGTTGGGGCGCTGGTATCGGAGGTTCTTCAGGATTCACAGGAGGAAATATTACAATAAGCGGAGGAAACATCACCGCTACTTCAACGACATGGTCTGACTGGAAGAGCTTCGCTGCAGGAATTGGCGGCGGCAATCGTGGTGATGGCGGGAATATCACCATCACCGGAGGTACAGTGACAGCAACCAGCCAGGGTGGTTATGGGCATGGTGAGACATCCGGAGGAGCCGGAATCGGCGGAGGAACCGATGGCTCCGGAGGCAATATTATCATAAAGGGAACCCCGGTAATTTTGGCTGAAAGGGGACATACACCGCAAAATATACGTATGATGCCCTTAACAGGAAAGCAACCGAAACGAATGCAAAGGGTCATATCATAACCTATACATACGATGACGCCGGGAACCTTTTAAAAACCGAAATACAAAAGAACCAAAGCAGTCCGAAAGAAATGACGGAAACCAATACATATGATTATCTGGGCAGGCTGAAAACAAAAACGGATGGCAACCGGAATACAACCATATTTGAATACAACAGCCTGGGCCAACTGCGAAGAACGGTAAAACTATAGGGGATACATTTGGAAATGCAGCCTTAGCTATGATTTATGATGACAAAGATTACAAAATAGAACTGAGTCAAAATGTAGAAACATTGAAGAGCATACCAGGAGATATGCTTAATG
>JAAYKJ010000192.1 GCA_012522505.1 Clostridiaceae bacterium | reverse complement strand
CCGCAATCTGTTTCAAATTTACCTGGTCAAGGTATAGTACAGTACTTAATTAACAGGTTCTTCCAGAGCTAAGCAATACATGTCAAGAGGATGGGTTCCTTGACATCAATACCACCGTCTCCACATGGCTCGACCGTATGTTTTTAATTACAACAATAGCACATTTTCAACCTATTGGTTCGGTGGAAACGGTCAACAGTTTTTGACTGTTCGGTAGATACAGTCGACCAAATAGTGTGCGTTTGGTAGATACAGTCCATAGTATTAAGCCACATAAAAATTAATCTTTCCAATGCCCCATTGGTTTTATTTCAAGAATATCCATAGGTGGTATTTGTATGTGGTTTTTAATCAGAAGTACATTTTCACTCGGTTCACCAAATGCAGTATAATATGCCTTCGTCAAATAATTCAGAACCTTATCCTCATCGCTTTGATCTTCATCACTATCATAAATAATTTCTTCACCACTTACCTTCGCAACTATCTCATAAGAATCATGTGTCGACATCCATTCTTGGGACAAATTTAATCTGAGAAGATTGTCAATATCCATTAAAATTTCTGGTCTGCGATGAACTTGTCCGCCATAAGGGTTTCTCTCCCAAACCGATAAGAACCCGCATGTAGTGTAATCATAATAAAACTTTCTTCCTATAGACCAACGATTATAAGCCTCTGTATCTTGTCTTGGGCAAGCCCCAAAAGTAATATCAAATGCTTTTCCGCAATATGTCAGTATTCTCTCATCCAAATCGATATAAATATCGTGCTTTTCCAAAAACTCTCTTAGCTCAGAGTTATGGCACAAATAAGCTTGTTTTAGATCTAATATCCCATGCTTCCGAAATGATGCACATCCGTTAGCACTTGTCGTGATATGAAAGTAGACAAATTCAAAATCTCTGTAGCTCCTAGGAAGATATCCATGAGAGTTGATCACATCTAACACAAGATAATCTGTATATTTATATTCTCTCTCGCGACCAAGGTATTGTTCCCATATTGATATTGGTACACCTGTGAGATTGGTCAATGTCCGTTGTGCATTTTCAGTTGTACGTATATCGTAAATAATATTATGTTTATTCATCTATTTTTCTCCACTCCTTCATCCATCTTCATATAAGCAATTTTTATCCTACTCGTTATCCTGTGAATCTTCCTCGATACCAAATAGAACTTTTAGGTCATTAAAGTTATATGGATAAGAATTATCACCATCAAAACGAACATTCCTATGTCCGTTATCATATTCAATTTCAACTTCCCACTGTGTGCCGTCTAACACAATGTAACCGAAACGCTTCAGAGAATAACTTCTCATCCATTCTCCCATATGAAGTTTTCGGATTCCTTCAAAAAAAGTTTCCCTTGAGAGAGGTTCTCCGTCTTCATCAAAAACTCCCATCGGTTTTGAAATCTCCCAGTGTTGTGATTCAAATCTTAGTTCATTTCCAGAAAGATTTGCTACATAAGTATTATATCCGCCGAAATATCCACCAATAGAAAATGAAAATTTACTGATATGATCTATGTTATCTGTGAAATCTAATGCACGAAGCTCTGCTTGCGAAGGAGTATAGGTGCCACCCGCTTCGGCAAGTGCCTGTTTTGCTCGTTCAAGGTATTCACGGGTGCAAGACAGTCTCACCGCTTCACTTGGACACACAGTTAACTCAGTACCATAATCCGGGTGTTCCATGATATTCTTTAGACGACCCATTTCGTTTTTTAGTCCACGAATAATGGTCATGATTTGCTGAGCATCTTTTTCTCTTAGATTATCTTCATAATAGGATTCAGGACTTATCATCATAGCAGGCACACCTCCTTTATCTCTTGCAACACATTATTTTATTTTCTTAGCGGCCTCCTTTGTTTTTCGCTCTTCGATTTTGGTAATGTAGCTGTCTGCCTTATTTGAATAATATGACCCCTTGGTTTTCTTTATTTTCTGTACAATAACCATAGCATCATCATATCTTTTAGCCTTAATATACAAATCAGGAAGCCTGAACATCCATCCAGAGCCTTCAAATTTGGGACCACCATCCTTCCATATTTCCTCCCAAAAGTTGATAATCCATTTAAGGTCTTTATCTTCAGCATATTTCTCATCAGCAGCCTGAACAGCTTTTATCTGCTTATCTTGACTTTTCAATAACCTATAACCTTCTGGATCTATTACTTTCAGTTCCTTCATGAAAGTCTTATTGCTTGCTTCATTTCTATTGTCAATCTCAGTGTGTTTTTTCTCTATGATTTCTAGGTAATTACTTTTATCACCGGTACCCAACAATTTGTTTAAATCCCATATTGTAAATGTAGTGTATTTGCTGTGACTATGCATATATGGCACATAAGCATTCTCTTCAAGTTCAGATTTACCGAGATTTGTAAGTTCGTATTTTTCTGTCTTATCATTGATTATAATGAAACCACGTTCCACCAGTGACTCGTAAATGGAACCCACATCACGAATGCCATATTTGTACCACCAGTACCCAGGATATCCGCTCTTAGGATTGGGGTATTTCTTGCAAAAGTGTAGCATAAGTATTTCTGGAACATACAAACCGTTATTAGATGGAATAGAGGTTTTCTTTCTCTGTTCAAAGGATATTACTTCATTTTCAAAAGGTGTTCCTTCGTGCGACTTCGCTGTATAATACGAATCCGCCTGATAATATTTCTTTTCAGATTCCGGTATAGCAGCTGTCTGCTTTAATAGAGTTTCCTGTGCGGTAGATACCACTTTTTTCTCATTGGACTTCTTTTTGAATATATCAAACAATCCCATTTCTATACCTCACTTTTTCTTGGTCTAACTTGCTTCTTGAATTATACCTATTATCTAAATTGCAAGGACTATTAACACCATACATCAGCTTTACTAATAATCCTTCGTTCACAAAAACCATTAAACGGGCATTTGCTACATTTCGGTTTACTCGGATTACAGAAGTATCTTCCGACTTCCCAGCATAGGCCGTCTACTATTCCTGGGAACTCCGGATTCAACTCTCTTGCTTTACATATTGTATAAATGCGGGCTATCTCCTGATCTGCTACATAAGGTGTTAAGCCTAGCCTTTGAAATACTCGCATCGTATGCACATCTGGTGCAATATCTATAAAACTGTAATCAGAAAACTCTACTCCATAGTATCGATATAAAATATTCGGTGTCATATTGGCCACTTTAAAGCCACAACCTTTGAAATCCATGAATCTAAGTATGACATCCCTTGAACTTGGCTTTCCGCTCCATATTTTAGATGCATCACCACTCATGAATTCATTATCAACGATTTTATGTACTCCATCGTAGAAAAACCCAGCATTTCGAACCGGATATCGATGCCATTTTTTATCTCCGTTAAACATTTTAGCGTATTGCTCAGTTGAAACTTTATAAAGTTCATGAATATCGAATGTTCCAAGGGTCTCAAACACCCGATAAGGTATCGTCCATGCAACATCCGCATCAACTCCGGTATCCATTAAACATGCCAAGACAAAAGCATGTGGGTATTCATCAATATTTCTTACAAGATCATTTGCCCGAACTTTAAAGTTTTCATCGTTGGCATTTGTTCTTCCAGTTATCAGCGATTCATTTATATGTGATTTGAAATAATACTGTTTATGAGCTAAGTCAACTAATGGGTGCGACATATTTACCTCCAATTAGATTTCGATTATATAATACCTTCTTGTCTCACTTAATTCTTGCCATTCAAAATTATAGTTTTCAGACAAAGTAATACTTTCATTATTTCTGCCTAATCCTGTAGGCTTAAATATCTCACCATAAACCGAGAACTCTTCCCGAAAGCATTTATAAATACCTTCATTCGATTTCCCTTGATAGAATGGTCTGTCTGAAACTAAGACTACACAGTAAGTATTTGTAAAGCCACGTTCTTTCAACTGCTCCATAAACTTAATGTCTTTTACAAAGGAATACATCTGCTCTGGATATTGACCATTCAATGGGCACTTAAGTTCTATGGCATACTTTTCAGCTTTATCCTCTGAAAATACTGCTATATCAATTTCTTTCTTAATTGTTTTATTGTCATTGGTAAAATATGAGACGTTTCTTTCGAATTGCACTTTATATGTAGGCAGAGCCTCTCTTAAAAAAATACCAAGCTCATGTTGAAGGCTAAATTCATTGTATATATCAATATTTTTCGTTATAACCGATTTAAAGAAATCGTGCACTAAAGCGTTTAATTTAAGCAAAATGAAATCCCTCCCAACGCTTTTACAAGACCCTCTCGATACTTTCTTTGATTTCCTTGTCCGGGAAAAGGAAGGAAGAATATGCTTTCACCTTCACAATAATTGTACATAATACTGGATTTCCTTATCTCAGGTTCCACGAATTTCTTTTTACATACAATAATCGTTTTAGGATTAAAGGTCTCAATAGTATCAATTAGTTTTGGTATGTTGAGGTGTATTTCAGCTTTTCTTTCATGATCACCTATGCCGTTTACTGGATTTTCAGAGACATCATATAGCCAGCAATTCCAATTCTTGAACCTATTAAGAGTAAATATATCTTCTTCAAAAAACTCATCAAATGCTTTCTTTGTTTCTCTATAAAGTGCGGAGTCACCTTGATAGAAAAATGTCCCACCTTGAGGTCTTGATTCACCAACAAACAGCACTTCAACTTTATCTGGTTTATAGTGGTTTCTTAAATTCTCATAAGTATTGTTTGGCATCATTATCTCCACCTCTTATTGATTTTCAATGGATGATTTTTCATATCTTTGTTGATTGGATGATGTTTTTTCAATTGCTTTAATATTGCCAGCTGTCTTATTCACCCAATTAAGAAACAGTGTCCCCAACAGCAGCCGGTCCTTTCTCGGTATCCTATTCCACACATATCCTTTGAACAGATCTTTAACAAGAAAGACTTCACCTTCATTCAGCTTTTCAGTTT
>JAAYKJ010000021.1 GCA_012522505.1 Clostridiaceae bacterium | reverse complement strand
TGTTTTCGATAATGCGATTCAAAGAGCCTGCATTAAAAACGAATGAAACAATACTTATTGAAAAGACACATAATTCAAACAAGACTGATTTTACCATAATGATGTTGGCACAACGCCCCATGGAAATGCCATCCTTCATCAGGTAGTACACCTGAAACGGTTGCCCTCCTGCAGCAAAGGGTGTAATGGAATTGAAGTACTGCCCTGCCATGGTAACGCGGAATGCGGTGCGTAATGAGGCTTTTCCGTCTACCTTTTTTATAATTACATAATAGCTCATCATTTCCGCAAAATAAGATAGAAGAACACAGCCCAAGGCAGCTGTAAGCCATGCTGTATTCATGCGGAGGATCAAACTTCGGATCTCTTCCAGGCTATGTGCTCTAAACAATAAAAGCAGCATTACGACAAGAATCAGCAAAATAAAAGCCCCACCCAGGTTTGATTTCCATTTGGATTTTTTTGTACTATCAGTGCTCATATTATGTGGTTTCCTTCCGGTTTATATTTTATTGCTATTCCTTTATCCTTTCCTGGTACATTCTTGCAGTCACCCTACAATTATATCCAAACAATAAGTTGGTAGCAAGGAAAATGCTTAATATGACAAGGGAATACTCGCAAGCCTGAAACTAACAAATCTGTATATACGCATCAATAACAATATACGATATAGAACAAAAAGAAGTCTGAAACTGTCGTTTTTAAACCTAAGCACCTGTTAACGTCTGAAAATCAGCCTATTTTCTGCTTAAGCAACGTGACATGAGTACCTGATTCTGTTATGATGGTGTATGGATTTGATTCGTGGGTCTTATGTCTTTATATAGAAATGGTGAAATCAACATGGTTGTAACAGAAAAACTTTTGCTATTTTTTATCGATCTTATTCTTCCAATATGTGTTGGATATCTGCTACAAAAGCAAAAACGTTGGGGTGATCCGTTCTTCAATAAAATGATGCGGGTTGGTATTATTTATGTTACCTCGATAACGGTAACCATCAGTTTTTGGGGAAGCGGAATTTCTGCCGAAACCATATGGCTTCCGATACTTGGTGTTGTGATGCAAATGGTTCCCTTCGGAATCGGCTATTATGTCGCAAAACGAAAATATAAAGACCCATTGGAGCAAGGAAGCTATATTTTGGCAGCGATGCTCTTAAACAGAGGTGTTGTTGGGAGTTTGTCTGTTTATATCCTTTTTGGAGAAGTCGGATATTCTTCAGCCCAGTTGGTGATGCTGCTTTCGAACTTGGTTCTGTTTTCCTTCTGCTTCCCGATGGCGAATTATTTTAGTGAACTGGAGCAAGGAAAGAGGAGGGGAAAACCTAAACTGAAATCTGTCCTTATCAGCCCCACACAGCTTCCCACGCTTGGAATTGTTTTTGGCATAATTCTATATTTCTCAGGGATAAACCGCCCGCGTGCCCTTGCAAATGTAATGGACATAACAATTCATATTACGGCTTGGTTAGGCCTGATACCTGTAGGTTATTCCATTAATTTTAAAAAGATGAAAGGTTATTGGAAACGCATTTGGGATATTGCAGCCATTAAATTTGTTTTAACACCGGTATTGTTGTATTTTCCTGCACGGCTGCTGATTCACAATGATATCGTTCTAAGAACATTTCTTGTTTTAGCAACTGCACCCACAGCAATCAATGCCGTCGCAACTGCCAAGTTGAATAAGCTGAATGTGCATGTAGCCATGGCCGCATTTATTTTGACCACGGCCTTGTATGTGGTTGTAATTTTCCCGTTACTTTTATTACTCAACTCATTATAGGTTACTTAAGTAACTAACAAAATTAATGATTGAAAAGTAAAGTAAGATCATGTAAGATGATCATAAAAGGAGGGAATTTTTATGCAGCAATATTCCAATGAATATTCATCCTATCAGTCAGATGTAGAAGTTCAGCAAGGTTTGAATGCTTATATTTCCAAAGTTTTTATGTGGATGTTTATCGGCTTGGCAGTAACAGCATTTGTCGCTTTTACAATATCCAATTCTTACAGCATAATGGTTTTCTTGATAAACAATACATTATTGTTTTTCGGTTTATTGATCGGAGAATTGATCCTTGTATCCGTTTTATCCCGAAGAATCATGAAAATGCAGTTTCAAGTGGCTTTCGGAATGTTTCTATTATATGCAGTATTGAACGGTGTAACCTTTTCAATCATTATGATCGCATATGCAGCCGAAACGATATGGAGCACATTCCTGATTACATCGGTAACTTTCGGCATTATGGCGTTGTACGGGCGTTTTACCCGAACAGATCTTACCCAGTTCCGTTCCATTCTTTTTATGGGGTTAATCGGTGTGGCAATTTTATCGTTGGTCAACATCTTTCTTAAGAGCAGCCCTCTGGGGTGGATTATTTCCATCGTTGGTTTGTTTGTGTTCCTTGGCCTGACGGCATATGACACACAGAAGTTAAAGGACTATTATTATTCTACGGATGGGCAGATCGAATTGCGTAAGAACCTTGGTGTTTTGGGAGCATTGGCGCTTTATCTTGACTTTATCAATCTGTTCCTGATGCTGCTAAGGCTGTTCGGCAGAAGGAAATAACACGACAGCCATGCCCTTATGAATGTTTACTCAAAAAGCCCCGGGTTATTCCCGGGGCTTTATCAAATGCTCCGAAGACCTCTGTCTGGCTGAAGGCCACGAACAGAGTAAGTGTGTTTTTAGCCACGAGGGCAAAAAACAGGAGCTTCAACGCCCGCGTTTTGGCGCACATTTCGCGTTAGCGCCATTGAACCATGCTTCATTGATGAGTATAGTTACGATTCCTTCAGATCAATTCCAAGAGCTTCAATCAGGTAGATCGCATTCCGCGTTTTAGAGACACCTGGGCGCAGCTTGTAATCAAACATGATCCGTCCTTCGTCATAATGTTCTTGAAAATGATAGTTTGCGATTTGCCCGTTGGTTTCCCTTTCCAGCACCTCCAACTCCAGGTCATGTGTTGATACCAACCCGATGCTGCTATTGTTTGCAAGCTTTGTGATCAGTACTTTTGCCGCATGGTGACGGTCGTAGGAATTGGTACCTTTAAAAATTTCGTCCAGAAGAAAGAAAACTTTTCCCTTTGTTTTTACAGCATCCACGATCATTTTAATACGCAGAAGCTCGGCATAAAAACCCGAGATATTCTTCTCCAGATTGTCCGATATACGCATGCAGGTATAAACATTCATGACAGAACAGGAAAAAGCCTTTGCACATGTAGGCGCACCAGCATAAGCCAGTACAAGGTTCAACCCGACGGTTCTAAGAAAAGTGCTTTTTCCGGACATGTTTGAACCAGTCACCAGCAGGACCTTTGTTCCTTCCCCCATATCAAAGTCGTTATCGACACGGCCCTTTGGTATTAGTGGGTGGCCGGCCTGTCTGGCTCGAACATACAACTCTTCCGAATCAACAATATTTGGCATCGCCCAGCCCGGGTTATCATGCCTCAAGTTCGACAGACTGGACAGGGCTTCGAAGGTAGCAATACCCTCAAACCAATTAAGCAAATACCTTCCGCATTCCTGTTTCCAGTTTTCCAAAGCGATCTCACACTGATAGTCCCATAGTGTGAAGATATTATAAAGAAAATAAAACATGTTGTTGCGGTTTGAAATGTTCCCGCAGATCCGGGAAAGCTTTTCAAGCTGTTTTGAGGGAGCGGTGTTGTTTGTGTATAGGCTTGTTTTAAGCTCAATAAGAAGGGGTGAGGAAAACTCTTTTTTCTCGATCAGTCTTAGCATGCTGAGATAGGGCTCCAGACGATGCTTCAGCGCATATGCGGTATTCAGTATAGTAACCCGATCCCTGGCCTTCCAGCGCAAAAGGAAAACCTGGAAGACTATCAGTAAGGCGGCAACGGTGAGCGGAACAACCCGGAGGAACCCTAACCCCAAAAAAAGAAATGTGCTAAGCGGCAATGCCCGCAGAATAAACCGTGTACGTTTTTCCAACATCCTGTCATTTACTGTTCCGCCCCATGCTATCACCGACTCCAGTTCATGAATACTCTCTTTCAGAGCCATTCCTTCACCTTGAAGCCTTTGACGGAAATATAGCTTGTCAGACAGCTCACATACCGACTCCTGTCTTCTCTTTATCTGTTTCGGGCCTTCCGGATGAGTAAACAACAGTTCCTTTAGCTTTTGTCTGCCAAGTGGAGTCGCACAGGAACTGATGCATTGAAAAACAGAACCTTGTCCCACGATGTCCAGGTCTTCTGCATAGAAATGATCGGACTGGGCGAGATCTTCACCGCTATCTGTGAAAGTTGTCCATTCGCCGCTCAAACGTTGGAACCCTCTGCGATTGGAATCGATAAAAGCAGTCCCCAGTGCTTGGTAATAAAGGGCTTTATCATGCCGTGAATTAAGGAAAATATAGGTGACAAGGAAAGCAATCAAAACGCCTGCACCAAGGTAATAATAATGCAGAAAACAAAGTGGAAGGAAAATTCCCAGCCCGCCAAAAACCAGGATAAGCTTGAATAAAACCAGCTTTCGAACCTTCCCGTTTACTTTTTCAACAAACTGTCTGTATCGTTCTTCCCGTTTGTGATACTTGCTTTTTACGTTATGATTCATCGTAGACTCCATAAACATGAATCATGCTTTTTTTTATCTCATAATACTTCAATTACATCCCTAAGGCAAGGAAAAATAAAGTCGGGTTTTATTTCCGAATCAGCCAGATCTTCCTGCTTTGTCTCTCCTGAGAGCACCAGAAGGCTTGTGGCGCCATGATGGTACGCTGTTGCAATATCGGTATAAAGCCGATCACCCACAAAAACAACATCGTCAAGGTTTAACCCTGTTCGATCCAGTATATAATCCACAGTTTCCCGGTGAGGTTTTCCCAAATATTTCGGTTTTTTCCCTGTTGATGCCGTAATAAACGCACACATGGCACCGCAATCGGGTATAAACCCATCCTCTGTGGGACAGTTGAAATCTGGGTGGGTAGCGATGAAGTCGCAGCCATTTCGAATGAAGGTGCAGGCCAGAGTCAGCTTTTCATAGTTAATGGTTTGATCAAAGGTAATCACTACAGTATCGGGATCTTTATCATCGAGCATGATTCCGTTTTCTTGAAACAGCTTTTCAACGGGAGGGGTTGCCAACAAATATATTCTTTTGCCGCTGTAATTCTTGCGCAGGTAATTGATGGTCACCTCTGTTGAAGAGGCAATCTGTTCGCTGGTGATGTTAAAACCCATGTTGGCCAATTTCCGGATGTAATAATCGGATGTTCTGGAGGAGTTGTTGGTGAAAAACAAATAATTTATTCCTGAATTCCGCAGCTTTTCAATAAACTCCAAGGAACCTTCAATCAGATTGTTTCCAAGGTAAATGGTTCCGTCCATATCCAATACAAAAACCTTCTTATTTTTTAAGCATTTTTCTTTACTCATTCTCATACCCTTTCATCGTGTTTTGGGGAAGCAGTATCAAGGCAATCTGCCTGCTGTTTTCATACCTGCTTGTATAGGACAGCTTCGGCTTATGCTATCGTATCATTCCTGAAGCCATCTGTCACCGGCGTTTTATCAAAATGTGCCGAAGACTTGCTCCTTATCCACACTCGTTGAACGAATCGAACGGAAACTATTCCTGCTGCAATACCGGGATATTTCCGGTTGCAATAATGTTGGCTCCGGTATTAAGAACATTTTGCAGGACAATATCACCCATTCTGACAGGAGCTTGGATGCTGCATTTGTTGATCTCTCGCATCAATTCCGTTATTAAATGTTTCGGGATAGGTTTATCGGTCTTAACCGGCACCACCTGATGTTCTCCACATCGTACAGTAACGGTACTGGTGATCGTCCTAACCGGGTTGAGCAATTCAGAGATGGCATACTCCTTTCCCCGTTTGCACCCGTACCCCGAAATAGACCTGATGTTATCATCATCCCGGCAAACCTCGATCTGGCATCCGACAGGACAGATGATACAGATGAGTGTCTTTTTTTCCAGCATTTATTGTCCCTCCTCAATGTTTTGAACTTCAACCAGCAGCTCGTTAACGTTTGTCGGAGAATTAAGTATACTGCCGGGGATTTCAAGACTTTCCATCTCTCCCGGAGTTACTTTGTTCCTTTTACGTTCAAATACAGTTTCCCCGTTGGCCTTAACCACTATTTTCACCTTCCTGAATATATCGGTAACCCGAAAGAACAGTCTGATGTTCTTCTGTCCTTTAGGAACGATTTTCTGAGGCACCGTATAGCGGACACACTTTCCAGCGGTTATTTGTATTTCTCCCCCTTCAGCCTTATCTCCTTCAGCAGTGATATAAGCTGCGGCGCATTCACCTGCCCTGGCTCCTTCTCTGGAGACATAGTCCACCAAGTCATGAACATGGACCACATTTCCGCAGGCGAAAACGCCCTCCATGGAGGTTTCCATACAATCATTAACAACCGGACCGGAGGTTCTGCGATCAACGATGATCCCTGCTTCCCGGGTCAATTCATTTTCAGGGATCAAGCCGACAGACAAAAGCAATGTATCACAGGTAACAGTTTCGCAGGTTTCCATTATCGGCTTTCTGTGCTCATCCACCTGTGCAATCGTTACACCTTCCAGTCTTTCCTTTCCGTGAATAGCGACAACAGTATGTTTCAGCCTTAGCGGGATATCAAAGTCTTCAAGACATTGAACAATATTCCGGTTTAATCCTCCAGAATACGGCATCAGTTCGCATACCATTTTCACTTGAGCACCTTCCAGAAACATTCTTCGTGCCATGATCAGACCGATATCTCCTGAACCAAGGATCACCACGGACTTGCCCGGCATAAATCCTTCCATATTCACAAATTTTTGAGCCAATCCGGCTGTGTAAATTCCAGCTGGCCTTGTTCCGGGGATATTCAGCGCACCTCTTGTCCGTTCTCTGCACCCCATGGCCAGAACGACTGCCCGGGGCTTGATGATAAACAGGCCTTCTTGGCTATTGATCGCTGTAATTGTTTTATCGGGTCCAAAGTTTATAACTGTTGTTTCCACATAATACGAAATATTTCGCGCGTGCACCTCATCAATAAACCGCCATGCGTATTCCGGTCCAGTCAGTTCCTCCCCAAAATAGTGCAGGCCAAAGCCATTATGAATGCACTGATGGAGGATCCCCCCCAAGTTGTTTTCTCTTTCAAGAATCAGGATATCCCGGATTCCATTTTTGGAAGCTTCAATGGCAGCGGCCATGCCTGCCGGACCACCACCGATGATCACTAAGTCTGCTTTTTTAACATTCATTTTATCAAACTCCTCATATCGCCTGCTTTTCAAGTAAACATTGTTGCTGTCGTACATCCTTGCAGTCTTCAGCGTGAGGGCGCATTTTCAGCCAAAGACGTCTCAGGATGCTCTGTTATTCGATCAGCAGTTGGTTTCCAGGTTGTGTTTTGTTCTTCCCATCAGCAACCGTGAGTTGCCCCCAAACTTCGTTATTTCTTCAGCTGGAACCTTCAACTCCCGGGAAAGGATTTCAACAACTCTGGAGCTGCAAAATCCTCCCTGACATCTGCCCATACCTGCTCTTGTTCTTCGCTTAACAGCATCCAGATTCGTTGCGCCGATTGTTCGATGAATGCTGGATAGAATTTCACCTTCGGTTATCTTCTCGCAGCGGCAAACGATCCTTCCAAACTCAGGGTGCTGCCGTATAAGCTTGTTTAATTCGTCCCCGGTCATATGGCGGGCAGCCTTTCCATATTTGATAGAAGGGTTGTAGTTGGTTTTTTGAACCAATCTAAGCCCACTTTCTTCAAGCAGCTTAACAACTCTTTCTCCTATAGCAGGCGCAGCTGTCAACCCGGGGGATTCTATCCCCGCAGCATGGATGAACCGTTTGTTGCCCTCCGATGCTCGGATGATAAAATCTCCTGTGTCTGCTCCGGCTCGCAGCCCTGCAAAGGATGTTATGATATCTCCTGTGCTCGGAAGGGAAACAGAAAGGCTGGCTGTTCGGAGGATCTCCGATAAACCGCTACAGGTAGTTGCGGTGTCCTGCTTATCTTGAATTTCTTCCGCATTGGGACCTACAAGAAGATTACCATCAACAGTTGGTGTTACAAGAACACCCTTTCCCTTCGCTGATGGCAGCTGAAAAATGACCCGATTGACAAGGTTTCCATGTGCCTTGTCGAAAAGAACATATTCCCCTCTCCGCGGTTTGATTGAGAAGCTATTGTCCCCAGCCATCATGGAGACAGTATCCGCATATAGCCCTGCTGCGTTGACAATGAATTTTGCTTTAAATTCATCCTGAGCAGAGGAGATAATAAAGATATTGCTATCAAACCGTATCGAAGTTACTTCATGTCCAAGTTTTAAGTCAACGCCATTCTCAACCGCATTCTCAGCCGCATGAAGTGTCAGTTCATAAGGACAGATGATTCCCGCAGTTGGGGCATATAGTGCGGCTATAGATTCTGCAGTTATATTTGGTTCCATTGCTTTCAGCCTGTCACCTGTGATAATCTCCAGACCTTCAACACCATTGGAAATGCCACGCTTCATCAGCTCTTCCAGTTTGGGAATATCTTCTTTACTATGGCAAAGCACGAAAGAACCGATCTGTTTGAAATCAACACCTAACTCTTGGGCAATGAGGGGCATGCGTTTGTTCCCACGCACATTCAACTGAGCTTTCAGAGAATTTGGAACAGCATCAAAGCCAGCATGAACAATAGCACTGTTGGCCTTGCTCGTGCCCATTGAAACATCTGTCTCCTTTTCAAGCATGCATACCTTCAATTCATACCTGGAAAGTTCTCTTGCAATGAATGCTCCAGTAACTCCAGCTCCGATAACCACAACATCGTACAGCATAACTCTCTCCTTTTTTTCAACATCACAGCCAATATGGCCGGAAAAGTGCAATAAAAAAGCCACAAGAAACAGAAGCTGAACACTTCTGTTTAATGTGACTCCAAATTCTCCACACAGTAAACTTAGGTTTCAATTTTTATAGTATGATCGTAACACTTTTATTCAAGAAAATCAAGAGTATTATGAAATTGCATTTAATAAAAATGCAGAGTTTTGGCTTACCCTGTCAAAGCGGGTCACCTGCTGCTTCGGGCTGATACAAAACCTCTTTGATCTGAATTTCAGTAACACCGGAAGGAACCTGCCACTGGACGATATCGCCTTCTGCATAACCTAGAATAGCTGTACCTATAGGAGAGAGAATAGATAGCTTGTTGCTGATTCTATCGGCATCTTCCGGATAGACCAAAGAAACCTCCATATCTTCATCATCAAGGTGCAACACAGCCCGTGAATTCATCGTAATAATATCTTTAGGAATTTGGTGTGGGTTGACGACAACGGCTTTGCTGATCTCATGCTCGAGTTTTGTTATTGCTTGTTCTGAAGCCTTACCGCTGTTCAATGCCTCGCTCAAAATCCTTTTAAGCCTCTCTCTGTCAACTTCGGTGATATAAATTTCTTTTTGCATAACGGCTGCTCCTTTTAACCATTCTAGAAATTGTTCCATGGTGATTGTATACGTTTTTGTGTTGCCATCCTCTTTTGCAAGATGAAACCCAGCGCGTACAAATGCTCGTATCGACCGCTTGTTGTCTTTCAGTATCTTTGCAATCACTTTTTGTGCTCTGGCATCAAAAAAAGTTCGCCTTAGAAAAAAGCCCCTCATAGACGAAACAAACTATGACGGTTCTTATAGTATAACATCACTTTTGTATAAATCGATTTAGCTACATTCGTTGTAAAGTGGCAGCAGATATGTCATGACCCAATAAAGAGGTACCTGCCGCCCATGATGAACATACAAAAAAAGTTCATCTCTTACAAAGTATGCTTTTTATGACTATACCAATACTATACCTGATCCATACCGGAAAATCAAGCCAAAAAGGGGTTACCTTCACCGAAATGCCACTACGTGTTTATCTCAAAGAAATAGGCTCCCCTTTTTTCTTTTTATATCGAATCTGGTTTTGCTTCATGGAAAGGCAGGTTTGTTGAAGCAGAATTCAGCAGGCCCAAATCATTACTATTTATTGGAGATATAGTCCCTGTATAAATTCTCAATGGATCTGTCGTATGTTTTTTCGCCTGCTTTGGTAAAGAAGCATCCCGGTACTTCGCCACTTCTGCGATGGTAAGCCACACACTCACAACATTTTCCATGCCGGGAGCAAGGGTATGTACAGGTACAATTTATTTTAGAATTACAAGCCATCATAAAACCTCCGGTAATCACTTTCTATTTTTGATTATACAGAAAACAAGGTTACAGTTCAATTCAAAAAGGTATGCGCTGAACGATATGCACATCTATCTCTCATCAGATGCCTCTGAACAGTAACACGTTATGTTTCATCCCTGTTACTGCTTACACAGGTGGTTAACTCATGCCACCCGCGTGCTCCCGTCTTGGGCAATTTGACGCAGGAAAACATTGATAACAAGGGCTGCAACATGTTATATTTTTATGTGTAGGGGTAATGGTTTCAAATGCACCGTGTTCGGGAATAAAATAAAGGTAAGAGGCCTTTGGGCCATACAGGGGTCTTAGGATTATTTGATATTAATTATTTCGATAGGGAAGGGTGACGCGATGTTAACGATTCATAATTTCAGCAAAACATATAAGGGTGGCAAAAAAGCAGTTGACAACCTTAGTCTTCATGTGGAACGAGGAGACATTTATGGATTTATCGGTCATAATGGGGCAGGGAAAAGTACCACTATCAAAGCGGTGGTTGGTGTTCTTGATTATGAAGAAGGGCAGATTTTGATCGATGGCCATGATGTTAAAACTGAACCCCTTGCCTGCAAGAGAATTACAGCGTATATTCCCGATAGTCCGGATTTATATGAGCATTTGACGGGTATTCAGTACCTGAACTTTATTTCAGATATCTTTGATATTCCCTCACAAGCCAGGGAGGAGAGAATCAAGAAAAACGCAGATGCCTTTGAAATAACACGAGATCTGGGTGACCTGATCTCTTCGTATTCTCATGGTATGAAGCAGAAGCTGGCAATCATCTCGGCCTTGATTCATAAACCGAGGTTGCTTGTGCTTGATGAGCCCTTCGTCGGTTTGGATCCGAAAGCTTCGGTTACCCTAAGGAACAAGATGCGGGAAATTTGCGCCTCGGGTAGTTCTATTTTCTTCTCAACCCATGTCCTGGAGGTTGCTGAAAAGCTTTGCAATAAGGTGGCGATGATTCATCAGGGAAAACTCGCCTTTGCAGGGACCATTGAAGCTTTGCTTCGGGAAAAGGAAGGCGGATCGCTTGAAGGACTTTTCATGGAGATTGTCAACCATGAAAACGAGGGGGCACGAGAAGATGGATGATAGAATTGCTCAGATGGAAAGAAAACAGGAGTGGAAACTGTGCTGGTTTCTTGTGAAAAACCGCCTGATTGCTCAGCTTGGCATCAATACTTTTCGCTATGAAAAGGATAAGCGAAAAAGGAATAACAAGATTGTAACAGCGGTAGCAATACTGGTCTGCCTTTTTATGGCTGCAGGCTATTGCAGTGCACTGGCCTATGGTTATGCATATGTTGGCCTTTGGGCGTTGATACCGGGTATTGCTGTTGTCGCCAGCAGCCTGCTTACTTTGCTTTTTACGATGTTCAAGACGAATGGGGAGCTGTTTGGTTTTTCGGATTATGATTTGGTCATGTCCCTTCCAATACCAATCAGAACGATCATCAACAGCAGGCTTTTAAACATGTATCTTTGGAACACATTCTTTACCCTACTTGTCATGGTACCGATGGGAATTGTTTATGCCCTTTTTGCAAAGCCACCCGTTGCATTTTATTTACTATGGTTTTCAGGGTTGTTTCTTGTCTGCCTCATTCCCACAATTCTGGCGGCCATAATTGGTGCCGGGATTACTGCAATATCATCGAAACTGAGACATACAAGCGCCATTGCTACAATTCTAATGATTGTTACTGTTGTGGTGATTGTTGTGCTTCCTCTGACTTTCACACAGGGGAATATGGGCCCGGGTCAATTGTTTGATTCAGAGACAGGGAATCTCAATGAAGAAGTTTTTTCTGCGCTGGCACCTCAAATTTCAGACGTCATTTATCGGCTATACCCTCCGGCAAGGCTTTTTTCCGAAGCGGTTACAGGCGGAAAATGGCTATCTTTTCTGCTTTTTGCAGGGGCCTCCATTGTCTTGTATGGTTCTTTTGCAGCCCTGTTATCGGTGAAATACAGGCGGATGAATACAGCTCTGACCTCCCGCAGGAGCAGAGCTGATTACAGGCTGGAAACTCTGCAGCAGGGGAGCATGCGTGTTGCGTTGTACAAGAAAACCATTCTGCGCATTCTGAAGTCCTCTATAACTGCGACGAACCTGCTGGTTGGTTGTGTTATGGCCGTGCTTCTGTCGATAGCATTACTGGTTGTGGGGCCAGAAAAGCTGGCAGAGGGGATTCAGATCCCAAATGCCATATTCTATTTCAAAAATGCAGCAGGTTATGTGATTGCAGCCATGGTGGTCATGACCAATACGGCAGCTGTTTCCCTTGCCTTAGAGGGGAAAAACATATGGCTGATCAAATCCTTGCCGATTCCGCCCAAAACCTTGTATGACAGCTATTTGATGACCAATCTTACCTTCACCATTCCTACGTCGCTGATCTGCTCGGTGTTGTTCAGTATTTCCTTAAAGGCAGGGGTTGTGGGAACGGTTATAACGATTCTAACACCGCTTACATTTTCTCTTTTTACTGCAGTAATCGGTATTTTTATCGGCAATAGAATGGCTTATTATGATTGGCAGGATGAGACCCAGTTTGTGAAGCAAAGCTTCATGAGCATGCTTGGGATGCTTCGCGGCATGTTCCTTGTCGTGATCTGTGGTTTTATTGCACTTTCCGGTATATTCCCGGTTTCTGCAAACCTGATAACCTTTATTATCAATATATTGCTGCTGGTGTTTGCAGCAGCTCTTTATGTGCATGAAAGCAGCCGTCCGATCAGATAATCTGCACGAGTGAACGAAGGGAACAGGGAAGGATAGGCAGTCTTTGGATAAACCCAATGATCGCTGTGAAAAATCCCCAAACCTGCCCTGCTGTTGATAACGGCTTTCGTCTTGACAGAGGGGCGACATAATGCTTTACTGCATGCTCAGCGGCTGTGCGGGTTCGGAGGCGTGGTTGATTTTGATGGCAAAGGAATTCCTGTTTTGGATGTCTTCGTCTGTAATCACATGGGCATCCAACATTTTATCCATACGATAGCCCGTCTTCATGAAATTGATTTCAGCAAGGGCTTTGTTCCAGCCATCCAACCAGTTTAGCAAGTCTTTCCTTTGATGTTCGTTGCCCTGAAAATGAATCAACAGATCGATATCACTACCAGGCCCGGCAGTACCGTTGCTTGTACTTCCGAACAAATAGACTGCTTTTACACCAAACTCATGCGAATTCATATGACGAGCGATTTGTTCGGCCATGTGATAACGCCAGCGCCAGGCCTTTTCGTCGCCGATATAATCATCATAGTCAACCGGTTTAACGGTAGGAGATATTTTAATGGTATGCGGTGTTAAAAAGCCCAATGCTTTGCCCAGCTCGCCATTCATAGCGATACACAGCGTATGACCAGGTGTGGTGTGAGGAACATGAATGACCCGAACCACATGCTCGAAATCCTTATACTCCGGTAATATTGTCCGAAGAGAATTTTCAGCCCGCAATAGATATTTTTCATTGTAGATGCTCCCCGGATCATCCGGGTAAAGTGGAAGAAAGCGTATGTTTGCCTCAACAAGGTCCTGGAAAAAGTGTGTTCCAAATGACAATTCAGGCACATACCCGCTTTTCGTTTGGGCAACCTCAATCAAGGCGGAGGTATTGCATATATCCGCATAGCTGACCGATACGCCCAGCTTGATATCACCTCGGCTGCCCCAACGACCTGGCCCGATGAGCACGAATTGTCGCTTTGGTAGGGTGGTGTTTAATAAACCTACAATCTGCCCAATGGTTTTCATATCATTCAGATTGCTAAGTTTACTGTACTCATCCGGATCGACATACACGATGTGTGAGATATTCTGAATTAAGCCATTGGAGATATACCGTCCTGCTGAAAAAATGATGTCCTTTGATGCAATGTCCTGTGGAATCGGTGCGGGGACGACATCCTCACGGCAAGATTGTGGTCTGCATTGCAGAAGATAAAGGTGATCCCTGTCGCAGGCAAATTCAATATCCACCGGGAACCCCAGCCTGTCCTGAAGGGTTTTGACGATCAGGTCAATCTGCTTAATATAGGGGGTATCACTGATGATACCATCAAAGGTTACCACCAGATCATCCTTATGGAAATTAAGCGCGTAAAAATTCGTTTTTCGGATATGGTTATACTCGAATAAAGAAACAATTTTATCAATGTCTTTTATACGGTTTCCGTGTTTTTTCAGCAAATCAGATATGCTGATGGTTTCAAAGGCATCCTTTTCCAGGTTGATCACGTCCATTCTCCTGGGGGAATACCGTTTAGCCTCCTCGGGAATGCTGTTGACACGGATATCTGGCTGCCGTGGGCATATCATGATGGGAAAATCATCGGTCAGACGATCCACAGCTCGGGTTCCCAACCCTGGAACTGCCCGGATCAGACCGTCTTCACGGTTGATTCGCGGTGACCATCTGTATTCGTTATTGCTGAATGCTACGCCGGAGAACAGCGGGAAAAAATATTCATCCACGCGAAACCCCACAACCTCCTGAATAAGAATTCCCATTTCCTCATGTATATCCAGCAGGCCTCTTTCTGCGCGGTATTGAATTGGGTCGGGACCATAAACCGATGCATAAACCTCGGTGATAGCACCTTTTAAAGCTTCCAGCCGCTTGGCCTTGGTGCCCTGATTTGCAAGGAACAGGCTTTTATATTTTCCGGAAAAAGCCGCACCAATTTGGTCTTCAAGAACACTGGAACTCCGTACGATCAGTGGATTGTCACCAAAATCATCTAATGCGACCGATAGACTTTTCAATATCTCGGGAGGGAATTTAGCATTTTTCATCAGTCGAATAATGTTAGGATACTCAATGCGAATTTCCTCAAGATCCTTATATTTTTGCTCGTTTACCTCTTCAAGGTTGTTGTAATGCAGCAACTCGGTCATTGCATCGGTTGTC
>JAAYKJ010000020.1 GCA_012522505.1 Clostridiaceae bacterium | reverse complement strand
TGATAACAACCTGCGCAATGTAGTTTATGCCCCGCACATGCCTTGCCTTCACCGTTCCGGTCGCATCGGTTTCCAGAATGACGTGCTGCCTGTCATACAGGAAGCTCGGCGCCTGTCATGGTTCTTAGCAGGCCGAATGCGCCATAGCCGTAGCGGGTGGTTTTGCCCCTTCCGTCGGTCGTCGTCAGCTTGTTCCCCGCCTTGTCATAGGTGTGCTGGGTGCTGATGCCCAGGGCGTCGGTCACCGATCAATTCAGGTGCCATACCTGATAATGCTCACGCTGTCCCTCTTGTCTTTGATGGAAACTAGATTGCCGTTCAGATCATATTTGTACTGGATGGTGTTGTGTATGAGACTTGCTGTAAGGATCCTCTTCATGTACAAATCCATTTAATACGTTAAAGGTTAATTCTTGGGTAAAGGAGTCTGTACCTCTCTTTCTATTCACTGCCTTCGAATAAAACTAATTTATCTATAACAGGATTAGAAAATCTATCAACATCTTTACCCCAAATTATTAGTGTTCCGTCATTTTTTACTGCCCCTGCAACAAAAAAACCTGCTGCAACATATGTAATATCCTCTAATTGCCTGGCATATTCTGCAAGTTTAAAATGATTTCCGCCTAGAATGCCTAATCTCCCATCCTTTTCCAATGCAATAGATAACCCATAACCTGTTGTTATAGAGATCACCTCACTTAGTTCTTCATTTGATATGATCTCACTCATTTCAGGTCTGCCCCACCCAATAACCGTATTATCATTTTGAATTACTATGATATGATTCCCAAAAGATGCTATAGATTTTATTGGTTTTATATCTTCCGGTGGTAAAAAATCTTCTTCCGCATAATACCCCCAAGTAATAACTTCTCCCTTTTCTGTTAATACACTTGTATGCCCAGCGCCTGCAGCAATAGCTACAGCATAAGGCAAGTTCTCCGGAATGTCACATTGCCCATATTCGTTATTCCCCCATGCAACTACGGTTCCGTCATTTCTTAATGCAGCACTATGCTCATAACCCGCCGCTATTGCTGAAACATTATTTAGGTCGGACGGAACATCACACTGACCAAATGAATTATCCCCCCATGCTATGACTGTTCCGTTTGATTGTAATGCAAGTGTATGATAAAAACATGATGCTACAGCAATAGTGTTTTTTGCTTTCTCTGGTATGTCGCATTGCCCTTTTGCATTATCTCCCCATGCTAAAATTTCACCATTGTTGAATATGGCAACTACATGATTAGCACCAATAGCGATCGATTCTATTTGGGTGTTTTGGTCAGATATTTTCACACATCCAGAAAACAAAACAAAAGCCAGTAAAAAGCCTGCTATAGAGACTTTATTCATAAGCAAACACCCCGTCTTTTATGATTTCGGACAAGCAGTTGTTCTTGTCATAGGCATATGAATAGTTGCCGCTTTTATCCCGCATGGAAGCCCTGTCCCTGAGATTTCATACCCGTACGCGGCGCTTTCCCCGGTATTGGCTGAAAGCTTTTCAGCAAGCATGTTACGGTTGTACTCTTGACGATGGTAGCCTTAACGATTCTTCCTCTACATATGCATCCTTTTCAACTTTTCTTTTACAATGATCGGGGCCTTATGGCACAGTTACATCGATCTCCTTAATTGCAGCATCTTTATATTTTGCTGCTAATTCCTTTAAGCCTCCAGTTACATCAAATGTTCTTCCCGGACCAATATCACCATTGTCAGAAATAGATGCTTGCTTTATCCACATATTACCTTCGTTATCTTCAACAACAATATATGTCCGATAATCGTTTTCTCGAAAGTCTCTTATGTATGCTTTGTATTGTCCTGATGTAAAGCCAGCTTGTTCTAAATCTTTAGGAATAAACTCAATTATGTTTTGAATTACATTATCCTTGCCCTGATAATTTTCATATACTGGTTTTATAGCTTTCTCAATAGTAATAATTTCAGTTGAATAAAATGTATATTTCAGATCTTCAATTTTCTTCACTACATCTGCCTCATTATCATCTTCAAAATAGATAGATAATTCATTATGAAACCCTCTTTGTCCGTTTAGGATCATAAGAGCTGTATACCCCATCTCTTCT
>JAAYKJ010000191.1 GCA_012522505.1 Clostridiaceae bacterium | reverse complement strand
CAAAGAGGGCAAGAACAAGCCACAGGCGCTTGTGTGCGTGGCAAGACGGCTTGTGAGGATTATTTGCGGTATGATGAAAACCAAGACGGAATACAGGCCATATGAAAAGGTTGATGACAAGAACTGATTTCATATTCTGGAAGCAAAGCAATGGGAGAAAATTCTTTTTTCATTGAGATATGGTAGCAGGAATTATATAATAGTTATAGTCCTTGTAGTGAGGGAACGCGTAGCACTCCAGCAACAGTTGATGAATTAATTGAGATGGCTAACAAACGCCCAGGAGTTACTGCTGAATATGCAAAAGGGGACGCACTTGAGTACCTGCAAAAAATGGGAGCTGAAGCATCGCATATGTTGGACTAGGCGGGAAATTCCAGTTTCTTGTTCAGGCAAGATGTTTCTACAAGAAGATCAGTTTTTCATGAAGGGCTACATAAATATTTCCAAACTAGAAATGGAGGCCAATTTATGCCAAATGAAGACCAAATAATTGAGCAGATTTTAGACAGGCTAATAGATACACTAAAACCAGGTAAATAATTGGGAGTGGTAAGATGATATACAAAGTGACAGCGGTTTTTCCAATAAAGGAAAAGCAGCAACTATACATAAATTTGGAGAATATTGGGGATACAGAAATAAAAGATATAAAACCAAAGTTTTTAATTATAAATGATATTAAAGTTCAAGTATCTTATATAGGAATGATGAATATAAAAGGAATTCCAGTTGTGGTTGTTAGGGTTATTGATCAAAACTATTGCACTGTTGAGGAAATTGGGAATATAAAAGGTGAAAACATATATCTTGAATGTTGATTTTGTACTTAAAAAGGAAAAAAACTGACTTGCTAGTCAAGCAGAGAGCATCTGATGATTATTATACTGTACAAAGGTGAAATGATAAACTAACAAGGCTTGGGGATTTTCAGTAGAGGAACGTTATGCCAGAAGACTCATAGCGTATTAATCACGATCATCGATCCTGACTGCAAAAGTGAAAAAGATACATGAATGGCAACACCATCAAATCAAGTTGACTGCTCTCCAAATTACGATAAAGTACAGAATGAGACAATACCCGGCAAGCCAATAAAACGGCAAGCCGGGTATTCTTTTATCTTAGCCTGACAATACGGAATGTAATGCTTGCTTCCAAGTGAAATTCCACCTAGCGCAGCTTATACCGCTTTAAGTTTTCATCCAGCTTGATAACCAGCTGCTCCAGATCGGTTGATGCCTGCTGAAGCTCGTCAAAGGCATTCATCTGAGAGTCGGTCGTTGCGGCCATTTCCTCACTGGCAGCTGCAGTTTCCTGCGAAACAGAGGAAATGTGCTCGATGGATTTGATAACCTCATCTTTGTCGGTCTGCATTTTATTCACCGATTCGTTTACATTTCTAAACTTATCAACGATAGCGTAAATGGCATTTGCTATATCAGAGAATGCCTGACCTGTTTGTTCAACGGACAGGTTCTGCTCCTCGCTTGCATTCCGCAGATCCTCCATAACGCTGACAGCCATTTGGGAATCATCACTGATCGATTCTACCAAGTTCGTGATTTCCAGATTGGCTTGCCTGCTTTGATCGGCGAGCCTGCGCACTTCATCGGCGACAACTGCAAACCCCAAGCCTGCTTCCCCAGCTCTGGCTGCTTCAATGGCGGCATTGAGGGCAAGCATGTTTGTCTGTTCTGTGATATTTTCTATTGAATCGGTAAACGAGGTGATCTGCTGCACCGTTTGAATAAGCTTTTCAATAACCAAAATGATTTTCTCAGAAGCATTGATATTCATAACGGTTTTTTCTTTCAAAGATTCAACCGCATTAACTCCGGCTGTATTGACCTGAGTAATTCTATCTGTTTCTATGATAATTTCGTTGGAGCTGTTATAAACCGCATTAATCTGGTCAGCTAGTTTTTCAACAGACAGAACACCGTTTTGCGCCTCTTCTGCCTGGCTCGTAGCGCCCTTGGAGATATCATCGGTTGTTTGAGAAATCAGTTGAATCGCATCTGTTGCGTTCTTTGAAACATTTTTAACCGTATAGGAAGAGCTGTTAATGGCAAGAGACAATTGGAAGAAACCATCGATAAGTTTTTTTATGTCACTAAGCACGGTGTTCACGGTTGTTGCTACCTGCCCAAGAATACCATACTCCTTTGGGACAATCAGGACTGAAAAATCCCCATCCTTTATTTTCTGCATTTCATTAGTAAATCTTATTGCCAATTTGTTAATACCAGATTCAAAAACAGTCCGAACAACAAAGGCTTCTACCATAGCGAAAGCACCAAAGACGATAAAAACCATCCAGTCCTCTGTCCTCATAAAAAACAGGAATCCTATCGCAAAGCCGATGATTGTCGCGGTTATTTGAACTATTTTATTGGCTGATGTCTTTTTTTCTTCGTTATCCTTCTTCATACAATCCCCCTCCAGGAAATCATCGTAGAGCGTCATATCCTATATCGGCAAAATCAGATGATTGAGTAACCCTACGATCGGTATACTCTTTTTTTACCTCATTACACCAATTTGAAACAGAAAAAGGCTCCAATAAGTAGCAAAATTCAAACTCTCCATGCTTCCCCATGTCGTAGTGCACTTCTATTATCAAGTATGAATTATCGATAAGTGAAACGTGAAAACCCCGTAATAATGATCAGGATGATAAAACACTTATCTTTCGATCTCTTCAATGCGAATATCCCTTGTGTGACAGGTGTGGTCCCATTCCTTTTGCTGAGCATCCTTTATTCCTGCCAGAGTGACCGGCAACCATGTGAAACAATAGAATGGATAAACGATGAAACCTATTAGTACTTTAATATTCCATTTTTTTTCGAACAATACAACCAGAGGACCAAAAAGAAGCTGAAAAAGTACAATCAACGACCATACCTCTGGCGGAAATGAATATCCAATTATGTATAAGGATATCATGGGAAAAGCCTGACCGAACCATGAAAAAAGGGTAGCCAGACCAAAGCATATGAATCGAATAGGCTGAAACAGGTAAATGGCACAATCTAAAGCCGTGAGGTTTGCCTCCATGAAAGATTTTTTGAAGAGCTTGGGCAGATAGCGCCGTGCACAATCGGTATGCCCCTGCATCCAGCGTTTTCGCTGCCGCCATGACTGCATAAAAGTAAGTGGCTTCTCATCATACACAATCGCTTTTTTACAAAAGGCAACCTTTTTATTATTCAGTACAAGCTTCATCGTAAATTCCAGATCCTCTGTCAAGCAGGTTGCACCCCATCCTATTTCCCGGATAATATCGGTTTTAACACAAAAGCCTGTACCGCACAGTCCGCAGCTTAACCCCAGATTATATCTGGTTTGTTGGAAAGTTCTGTTTGAAAGCCAGAAAGCTATGGAATAGGACAAGGAAATCCATGAATCAAAAGGATTCTTGCTGTCAATATAGCCCTGAATGATCTGGTGCCCCTGATTAAGCATTTGGTTCATTTCATTCAGATAATTGGAAGAGACAACATTATCCGCATCAAAGACACAGATTGCGTCATATTGGCTTTCCAGGGTGAATATTCTTGCAAACGCCCAATCCAGCGCATAACCTTTACCACGTTCTTTATCATTGCAGCGGACAAGAACACAGGCGCCTGCTCTTTCCGCTTCATATTCGGTATTGTCGGTGCAGTTATCACAGATAACAAAAATGTCGAACATCGAAGCTGGATACTGTTGCCTTTTCAAACTCATGATCATGCTTTTGATTACTTTGTCTTCATTATGGGCAGGGATGACAATGGCAAAGCGGTGGTATAGTACAGGTTTATTGGTGTTTTTTTTCTCTGGAAATGGAATCCATCCAGATATCATGATGATCATATAGTAGGCTCCGATCAGAAATAAAAAAAATTGAACGAAGTATGAAAAAGAAAAAATCACTAGATGAATTGCAATTTCCATTTTATCCTCCAACAATCCTGAACTTGGTTCTTTCTCTGTATTACACAATCCGAAATTCACACGCAGACTTATTTTCTACATCAACGGTAAAAATATGTTTGGTAAATCAATCATTTTCGAATATACATGGAGTTGGGAAATAATTGATTTACCTGAACCTCTGGGAATGCTATAATGAATTTCGTATAAAACTACTCAAAGCAGGTTGAAATTTGTTCAACCTTCCAGCCCCAGAGGCGCAACCAGTCTCATTATTCGACCCAACTCTGTCATGAGGTTTTGTATGGGTAAGTCTTACATTAATAACGCAGTAATCGGCAATGGTAGCATGCTTGGCTGCATAACCGAAACGGGCGAACTTATCCGGCTGTATTGGCCTGATATTGATTTTGCCCAGCATGTGGAAAAAATGTTGACAGGTTTTTTTGATACAAGGTTTTCAAACAGCACTTTATGGTTCAGTGAAGGTGATCATCAATACGCCCAGCGCTACCTGGATGACACCAATATTCTTGAAACGACCGCTCTTTTAACAAAGCTTCCGTTGAAGGTCATTCAAACCGATTTTTGTTTACCCGATGAATCGGTTATGATCCGCCATTATGAGATCATAAACGTAGGCTCAGAAGAAGTCCATGTCGGCATGGGGGTTGCTTCCCATGTGATCTCATCGCAACATGACATGGGCAGTACTTTGTTCGATTTCCAGCTGGATGCATTGATGCATTATCGACACGGCGGATATTGGGTGGTTGGTTCCAGCCTGGAGGTCAAGGAATTCCAGATTGGGAATAATCCGTTTGGAGCGGTATGGGAGGGAAAGCTGGTCGGTCCGGATAGCATAGGGATGTCCCCCGATGGTGCCATGCTGTGGGACGTGGGGATATTGCCACCTGGATGTGGGAAGACAATAACCCTGTATATTGCCTTTGCAAAGGGAATGAACGATGTGAAAGCCTTGATGAGAAGGATAAAGGCAACCGATTACAATACGCTTGTGGATACCACAAGAATATACTGGCATAATTATTTAAAAAGCTGTAGAACGGTAATAAGTGGAAACGAGAACGCAGACAGTGTTTACAGGCGTTCATTGCTTTTGTTTAAATTGATGATCAATAACAGCACGGGAGGTATTTTGGCTTCCCCGGAAATTGACGAAGGCTTCACCCAATGCGGACGGTATGCATATTGTTGGGGAAGGGATGCAGCCTTTATTACACAGGCCTTTGATGAAGTGGGCCTTTTCCAGGATACAGCCAGGTTTTATGAATGGGCCTCCCGGGTTCAGGACACAGAGGGCTTTTGGCATCAGCGCTATCATATGAATGGACGCCTGGCACCATCATGGGGCATTCAGATCGATGAAACAGGCTCGATATTGTTTGGTATCCTCAGGCATTTTGAAGCAACAAAAAATATGCGATTTCTGAAAGAGATGTGGCCCGCCGTTGTCGAGGCGGTTGGCTTTCTGGAAAACTTTATCGATACGGAAACAAACCTGCCAAAGCCCAGTTTTGACTTATGGGAAGAACGAAAGGGAGAACACACGTATTCGACGGCTGCTGTAGTTGCGGGGATCAATGCCGCGTCGCAGATAGGTGAACTACTGGGGATAGCGGATGAAACCACTCGTAATTGGCGTAAAATTGCGCGGGAAATAAAAGACGCAATGATAAAGGAACTTGTAGATCACCAGAACGGTGTTTTTTTCAGAAGTATCCGGACAAAACTGAATCCTTGGGGAAAGGAACCTTCGGAACAGGTTGTAACTATAAGGGTGAATTCCAAAGGGTTTGCATGGGAGGTTTCACAGACCGATGCCAGAATGGATATCAGCCTGTTGGGCACTTCAGTCCCGTTTCGAGTATTCCCGCCTGATGACTCCATTGTTCGGAAAACGGCTGCGAAAATCGAAGATGTACTTGTTTGTGAGAAGGTTGGGGGAATACGGCGCTATGAGGACGATAGCTATGCTGGAGGCAACCCATGGGTTATTGCGACTTTATGGATGGCCTTGTATCATCTTGAAACAGGAGAGCTGAACAAAGCGGCAGAATATTTGGAGTGGAGCATTAAAAGCAGGACCCATCTTGATCTTCTGCCAGAACAAGCCGACAGACAGGATGGGAAACCCTGCTGGGTGATCCCATTAACTTGGTCCCATGCGATGTATGTATTGGCCTTGAAAGGGTTATTGGATAAAGGTGGACAGATATTTGGATAACGGCAGTAATCTGGAATTTAATTCGATGGAAAGGCAGGGTTTGTATTGGCGAAACAGAAAACAAAATTCGTCTGCTCCGAGTGCGGATATGAAACAGGAAAATGGCTGGGGAAATGCCCTGCCTGTCTACAGTGGAATACGTTTGTAGAGGAAATTGAGGTTGCCAAACATCAGGCGGTTTCAACGGGGCTTGTCCCGAAAGCCATACCGCTGACCGAAGTGTCCAAGGATACCGAGGAGAGAATAAAGACTGGAATGTCAGAATTAGACAGGGTGCTTGGAGGCGGAATCGTGAATGGCTCCCTGGTCCTGGTGGGTGGTGATCCCGGAATCGGGAAATCCACCCTTCTTCTCCAGGTGTGTGGGAGCCTGTCGCCAAAACAAAAAGTGTTGTACATATCCGGGGAGGAATCGATCAAGCAAATAAAGATTAGGGCGGACAGGCTTTCAGTGAATCACCAGAATATTCTGATGGTTTCTGAAACCAATTTCGAGAATGTGAGAAGATTGATTGAAGAAAACAAGCCCCAATCTGTGATTCTAGACTCTATCCAGACGGTTTACAGCACACAGCTAACTTCCGCTCCCGGAAGTGTGAGCCAGGTGCGTGAAGTAACCGGACACCTGATGCGCATTGCAAAGGGTCTTGGGATAGCTGTTTTTATTGTCGGTCATGTTACCAAGGAAGGCGCTATTGCAGGACCAAGGGTTTTGGAGCATATGGTTGATACTGTGTTGTATTTCGAAGGAGAACGGCATCAGAATTACAGGATACTACGGGCTGTCAAAAACCGTTTTGGTTCAACCAATGAACTTGGCTTGTTTGAGATGCGGCAGGAAGGCTTGATAGAGGTTGGAAACCCTTCCGGGCTTTTGCTTGACGGGAGGGCAAAAGAGCAGTCCGGATCTGTAGTGGTGGCAAGCCTTGAGGGAACCCGGCCGATGCTTTTGGAGATACAGGCTCTGGTCACCCCAACCAGCTTTCAGATGCCAAGACGCATGGCAACGGGAATCGACTATAACCGGTTGACCATGTTGATGGCAGTTCTGGAAAAGAAAGTGGGGATGCAGTTATATAACATGGATGCGTATGTTAATGTGGTGGGGGGAATCAGACTCGATGAACCCGCATGCGACATGGGGATCATTGCAAGTATTGCCAGCAGCTTTAGAAACAAACCGATTGCTTCCGAAATCGTTGTAATGGGAGAGGTGGGGCTGACGGGTGAGGTTCGTCCTGTAAGTCAGGTTGATAAAAGAATCATGGAGGCGCAGCGAATGGGTTTTAAGAAGTGTATCGTACCTGCTGGAAATCGAAAAAAACAGGCGTCAGATAATACAGCTGACGCTGTTGAGTTGCTCTTTGCCAGAACTGTCGAAGAAGCACTGGAGTATTTGGATTGATGCGTGGAAGTCCAGGCCATTGGGTGCATTCAGATAAAAGAACCTCCATAGGCGCCTGACCAAGACGACCATGGAGGTTACTTGTGCGTATATCATGCATTAACCTGCGTTTTTACAGTGTACATGGTGGCTCGCCTTCGACCGAGCGTATGATTTTTGCTGCTTTTGAAACCTGTTCTTCTGTTCCTGTAACAGCTATCCAATAGCCACCTTCGGCACCACAAATCCCGCCAGCGGCGATCAGTGTGGCCTTACAGCCGGTCATTACATTGATTGCATCCAACTCGGTAATTATGGTTCCTTGTATGGGTATCAATCGGGGTCCTGACGCCGCTGGTGAGTTGATCGAAGCGGCAATCTCATCTAAATTACCGCATACCCTTTTTTCCAAGCCGACGGGAATGTATAATACAGATCTTTTTCCAATAACAGCAGTTAGTGCAGCCATGATTGTTCCACCTTCCGGATGACCAATCATGACAGCGGCTTTTCGGTTTATCATGTCCAGTGCATTCGCGCCTTTTAGGATAATATCCCCTTTTGTGAGTTGAGCCGCCACATCAAAAATTGTTTTTCCTTTTTCCCACTTCCCCTTTTCCAGCACAACATCACCAGTGAAACCAGCAGTGGGATTATTTGCCCTATAGTGGGGTGGCAAAGTTATGCCGCGATAAAAACCATTTCTGGAAAACCCTTCAGATTGACCGATATGGGCTAATAGCTCTTGTGCGATATAGCCATTTGTTGTACCTGCAATAATTGCAATAGTCTTGTTTTCCAATGCGCCCAATATTTCAGGAATGCATATGAACGCTTTGGCGATAAGCCTTTTCCCGGCATGTGGGGTTATGAAGAATTGCAGTGTTGTATTGTTTTTTTGCATTTGTTACTCCTTTCCACGGCAAAGACAAAGTTGTTTGGCTGTAACCCGGTAGTAGTATATTCCAGCAAGGTTTAGCGCAGGCTGTATTTGCCCAGAAGCTTCAGTCGCTTCAGCTCTTTGATGATAATATCATATAAATTCAGATCAAGCGTATTGCATACGGCGGCCAGGTAAAACAGGTTCCTTCCCAAATCTTTTTCCAGGAGGTCGCGGCAGTTTTCGCACAAGGTGCCTTCCAGATGGTTTGCCATAAGTGTTTTCAATTCATCCATGTCTGTCATTAGGGGAACTTCCTGCTTTTCGCCGATGATCTGAATACACCCACATTGGGTTACTGCTTTTATTAAAGTTCTGGATACTCTGGCGCAGGAGTCTATCATCTTTGTCATACTATCCAATATACTCTTGTTCCGAATGAGCAAATCCTGGGTAGTATACTGGAACTGATCCAGGACAGTATCTTTTAGTTCGGTCACTCGCTACACACCCCTTTTTATCATATATATCATTATAATTTTTTCCAGTAAGAGTTGTCAAACGAAAAAGCCCTTTATCTGCCAGGCTTTCATCGCAGGAAAAAACAAAAAATGGTCTGTTCTTCAAAAATACCTGAGGTATCTTTATCAAATGACAATATGTAATTCTACGTGAAGGGAATTGGCAAAAATCCTCAGCAAAACCTGAGTCCGATAGCATCTGTAGTGTTCGGAGATTGATAAAGATGCCTTCGTTTTGTGTGGATTGTGTAGACAACACCTTTTTTACAGCAAATATCCAACGATTACCTGAAAAAATAGTATTCGCTTATCAACAGAAACGTTGCATCACAATATAGATTTTATGAGGTTGCATGATTGATCAGCTTTTGGTCCAGAGCTTCAAAATCATGCTGGTATTTTGGATCGGTATATTTCTTCTTTGCTTCTTCCAGCAGAATCTTTGCTTGCTCGATTTCTCCGTTGGAGAGATGATAGTGGATGCGGTTGACCAAAATGCACCCACCAAATGAAGGGTTGTTTTCATATTTTTGGAACAGTGCGTAATTGGATGAAAAAATAGCGGCGGCCTGTTTGTTTTCATTCAGCATGAAGTAATAATAGCAGAGATTGTGATAGTATAGCACTTTATGAATTCCCTTCATGTGTTTTTCGGGAATATCCAGTAAAATTTCTTTAGCCCGCCTATAATCCTGTTTTTCACAATATCCAACGGATATGTTCATCAATATGCGGCCTCTGTTATATGATGATTTCACCCGCTTAAGAAGCTTTTCATTCTCTTCAATATATCCATCGGGATTGTTGTCATTGTAAAGCAACGAACTTATCTTCATCAGCTTTTTTAAGAAAGAAAGCTGCCAAATAAAGTTGATGATATAAGCGCCTATAGCGAGGGCAACGGCAAAGATGGCATAGTATGTCCAGAATTGTTTTTCCGGAATGTTCAATCTGTTTTTTAGAACCGATAACAAAATCCCGAATGGGATACTGATACCAAGGATGACTAATAAATTCTTTTTCATATTAATTTCTCCATTGCGCTTTCAGATACTAACATACGGCTCGACCCGTAAACCAAGGCGTTTTCGTCCCCTACATTTTGCCATTCAATTCGCGTAAGCGCTCATTGAAAGGTATGATAACGAACATGATTTAGTAACTATCCAGAATGTTTAGAGCAATCAAAAACCACTCATAAAAACCCTGAGAACCATGTCTTTGGGGTAATTCCCATAAATATCATATCACATACCGGAGGATTTGCAAATAATGAGATGTAACATGCACTGTTCAGGGATCATGGTTGCCCTGAAGCCAGCCGATCAGATGGTTGAGCATTTCGAATACGACATTTTTTGCGAGCGAAAAGCTGGTTTTATCTATTCTATCAATTGCTAAACTGATATAATGTAGCAGTAGGCTCGAAAAATGCGCAGGTGGCATTAACAGTGCGTCCCTAAAATATTGAAAGCGAGTCAAGGCAAGGAATCATATTTGCAATTATGTAGAGTATGTAGATATGGGATTGCTGTTTGGTTGGCTTGTTTTTTAATATGATATAACGCTAAGGATATGACAACAAAGAACAAATAGGGAGGTATATGGTGATGAAAAAAATGAAAGGTGCAATATTACCAGGTAACAGTTCGGTTGAGATCCGTGAGTTTGATATCCCTGAACCGGGGTACGGTCAGGTTTTGATCAGAACAAAAGCCACAACGATTTGCGGCAGCGATATCCGTTGTATTTACAGGGAGCATCTTGGAAAAGGGCCCGAAGGGTACATTCCTGGAACAATTGCAGGCCATGAACCATGTGGAATTATCGAAAGAGAAGGCGAAGGCCTGAAAAGATTTAAGAAAGGAGACCGGGTCATTGTTTACCATATATCTGGCTGCGGCGTTTGTAACGACTGTAGAAGAGGGTATTATATTTCCTGTAAAAGCAAGTTCCGTGCAGCATATGGCTGGCAAAGGGACGGAGGAATGGCTCCTTACATACTGGCAGAAGAGAAGGATTTGGTACTTTTACCCGACGAACTGACATATATGGATGGCGCACAGGTGGCCTGTGGGTTTGGTACTGTTTATGAGGCCATAGAAAAAACAGGTGTATCGGGGAATGATGCGGTTCTCGTGGTAGGTCTTGGACCAGTAGGTCTGGCTGCATTAATGCTTTGTAAGGCAATGGGAGCAAGCCAACTGATTGGTGTGGAATTGAACGATTACCGTATTGACCTTGCAAAAGAGCTCAATCTTGTGGATCATGTGTTTAAGCCAGGCGATGACACGCTGGATAAAATCCTTGAAGTTACAGCTGGGAACGGTGTTGAACGTGCTTTTGATGCAAGTGCAAATGACGCTGGCAGAGTGCTGGCCATTAGAGCAACACGTGAGTGGGGTAAGATGGCGATGATTGGAGAAGGCGGCAGCTGCACATTCAATCCCAGCCCGGATATTATTCATGGTCAAAAGACAATTTACGGTTCATGGGTAACCAGCCTGTGGAGGATGGAAGAGTTGGTAGAACGACTGGTACGTTGGGGTATTCACCCTGAAGAGTTGATAACACATGTATTTCCCCTTGAGAAAGCAGCCGAAGCATACGCTCTTATGGAAGGTGGACAATGTGGTAAGGTTGCTGTTGTTTTTGATGATGTGTAAAATTCGTGGCCTTCAGGCAGACAGGGGTCTTGGGAGCATTTGACAAAGCGTTGGATGATACGTTGAACATGCAGCGTGAATGACAGGAGGTTACCATGAGTGAAATGATTCATCCCGATATTGTTCCTAAAAGGAGGCTATACACCGGCGAAGAAATTCCGGGAATAGGGCTCGGAACTTTTGGCTCTGATAAATATAGCTCTGAAGAAGTGGCAAACGCGGTGTATGGGGCAATCAAAATAGGGTACAGGCTGATTGACTGCGCAGCTGTATACCAGAATGAAGATCAAATTGGTCAAGTGATACAGAGCGTTATTGGCGAAGGTTTTGTAAAAAGAGAGGACCTATTCATAACATCAAAAGTTTGGAACGACAAACACAGGGAAGTAATCGGAGCCTGCAAAAAGAGTCTGAAAGACTTGAAACTGGATTATATTGACCTATACTTTGTGCATTGGCCCTTCCCCAATTATCATGCACCCTATTGTGATGGGAACTCCAGAAACCCCGATTCCAAGCCCTTCAGTGTGGAAGAATTTATGGATACCTGGGGACAATGTGAGCAATTGGTTGAAATGGGTCTTGTAAGATATATTGGAATGTCCAATATGACAATACCGAAGCTTGAAGCTGTATTACCTCTTTGCAGAATTCAGCCTGCCGCACTTGAAATTGAGCTTCACCCAAGCTTCCAACAACCCGAACTGTTTGATTATTCCTTATCTCATAATATTGTACCAATTGGTTATTGTCCCATCGGCTCCCCTTCCAGACCCGAGCGGGATAGAACTCAAGAGGATATTGCCGATACCGAGATGCCAGAGATCGTGGAAATTGCAAGAGCACATAAGATACACCCAGCGCTTGTTTGTCTGAAATGGGCGGTTCAAAGAGGGCAGATCCCCATCCCTTTCTCGGTAAAAGAATCACAATACATTGCCAACTTGAAATGTACCACGGAGGATCCATTGACGAAAGCAGAAATGGAAAGCATCCGCAAAGCCGATAAAAACTGCAGGCTAATCAAAGGTCAGGTATTCTTGTGGAGTGGCGCTAAGGGATGGGAGGATCTTTGGGATCTGGATGGATCAATCACTAAATAGTCGTTTTTCACCGCCTATGCATCCTGAGCTGCAAGCCAGTTACCGAGCTATACAGCTCTTGCAAATAAGCGTAGTCTCCGTTATGCACAGCTATATCTCAAGTATATAGGGTGCGAACAGTAACGAACTTTGAAAATGATGAAGAATTATGGCAAATATAGTATTCTCATCAGCAGAATTATTTGGTACAATAAGGGAAAAGAGTAGACATATTTATCATCAATATAGAAAAGTTTTCTCTCATCAGTGGGTAAACAATTAAGCAAAAGGAGATTTTTATTTTTATTAAATAAATTTAATCGTTGTTTCTATATGTTGTAACTACAATAGGATGGGAGGAGTGCCTTATGTCTGGTAATCCCTATTATTATCCGCAAAGTGGTCAGATGCCACAACGTCCTGCCAAGAAGCGACGGTATCTTTTTGTTAAGATCCTGTCGATCATTCTTGCAATCGCTGTTTTATCGGTGGCTTTGGCCAATTGTTTTCTGGAGCCTGTCTTAATATCAAGGCTTACGAAGGGGTTTTTGTTCGGTTTTCATACCACCCAGGTTACCGAAAGTGATTTGAAGGATTCACAAAGCATAACAAAACCGACAGACAGCGAAATACGGGCATTCAGTAATTTCGCAAAGAGCCTTTCCAACCGCATATATCTCTCGCTGTCGGCGGAGCAAAAAGAAGAGTTCGCCGATATAAAAAATGGTGCCAAGCAGTTGTCGGACTATAAAAGAAAAGTAAGAGCGATGCAAGAACCTTTCGAGTCCAATGCTTTGGCAGATTCACCCTCAGAAAAAACAAATCTCTCTTCCAATCTCGCAGCTAATCTTTCATATAGCTTCTCTTCGATTGTGCTGGGAAGCTCCCAACGCCTTCCGATAAAAGCGGTAAATTCTGTTGAAGAGGACGAAAAGGAAATATTTGATCCTGAAGCGCTAAATGATATCACCGCTTTGCTATATGCAAACGGGTTCCCTGAGTTGGCAGCTGCAGTGTCCACCATGGCAGCTGCGGTGCACCCGGAGGATCCCATGTCCGCATTGGCTTTCGGAACAATCCTGCGAGAGGGAAATGCGGATGAGGATGCATTTAACGCATTGCAATACGCGCTAAGACTTAGCCCGGACAGCGAGCCGATTTTGTACAGTCTCGGCATGTGTGCACTTGACCTTAAAAACACCTCCTATGCTGAAACCTGTTTTTCAAAAATATTGTCCCTGAACCCTTCAAGTGGACCCGGTCACCAGGGGATGATGCTCTGCTATATGGATGCAGAGAATTATTCATCTGCTTTTTTACATATGATCGAAGGTGCCAGAGAAGGCTATTCAACCATGGTAACAGAAACCTATAAGGCATTAAGACAGAGGCCGAATGAATACAAGGAGATTGCGAAAACCATCCTTGATCAATACACCTTTGAACAGCTGCTGGACTTCACAAAAAGCCGTACACCCTTTGACGAGACTCTGGATACCCCAGAAGGGCAGTTGGAAATTTCCCGCAAGATCAACCTGGGCAGAGACTCTGGCAGCATCTATTCTTATCCCAATGCGGTTCAGGAGGGAATGGAATACGCATTGAAGGCCTTTACGCATGGTAAGGCTACTTTAGACGATGCCTTCGGCTTAATTCCAGGCGGTGAAATCGCGGAACTGATCGAAGGGCTTGGCGGTCTGCTCCAACAAGATGCTGAAGAGGCTCCCGACAGCTTGTTGGAACCTGTCTCCAAATCCATACTCGAGAGAATCTTTAACTCCGCTGACGAAGGAAAAACCGTGTCTAATGACGGGTGGCTCAGTATTTCCTATGAAGCGGAGGTTTTTTGGCTTAATATACTCGATGATTATGTACAAATCAAATTGGATGAAATCCTTGAAGAGTACTTCCAAAAACCCTATGATGAGGTTTTCGAAAACAATGATTCTGTTACCCCCAGCCTGGACGCATTTCATGATACGCTGGCCAAGCTGGCTGAAGATGATCCGCTGCAAGCTGCAGGCATGGTTCTGAATAATCTGGTAAACAACAACAGCGTTTACGATTCAGGCGTACAAAATGCTGACAGGAATGACATGGATAGATTTCTGGAAACCGTTAATCCGAAGCTTGAGGAGGGCTATAAAAAAACCGCGGATCTCATGGAGCTTTACTGGTTACATTCGGGCAGCATTCTTGGCCAGATTGGGAATGATGAAACCTACAACCGTTATCAACAACATCGCAAAACAACCGTTGCAAGCGCATTAACACCCTATGTTGCGGCTGGATCCATCAATAGCTTTTTGGTCATAATGAACGTCTCTGTTGTTGATTCTGACAACCAGAGCTCGGGCGGCAGCATTTACTATCCTCCATTTCCGGATTTCCCCGACACACAAATGGGTGATAGATATGTTCCGCCTCCGCCAAAGCAAACAACTCCGGATGAAGATATTGAACCACAGATTGAGGATCCTGAACAGGAAGGAGATACACCTCAGCAGCAGGAAACTCCGGGTGAAGGAGAGGACCCATCCTCCAAGCCGGATGATCCAAACTCTGAAAAACCCAAAACAGATGAAATCATCACCGAAGATACCATTACTCTTTTTTTGGGCCCTATCTCATTAACAATCAATCAAAAAACCGGTTATGAGGTGGATTTAACTGGTATCTACTCGATAAATCTTCGGTATGATAAAAGGACAGGTGATTTAACGTTGTTTGGCGGAGTAGGCCTATCCCTTGGTGCGGCAACCTCAGGAGCTTCAGGAAGGTTGGGGATTTACGCCGTCATTAACCCAAGAACCATGAGTTATGTTCAAAGCGGTACCCGAGGTACTCTTGACGGGCAGCTTGCCGGTAACGGGATAGCGGTTGAAAGGCAGATCAGTTTCACGACAGGGGCCGATACAACAACAGTTTCCGCTATATTGCTTCACAAAAAGAGCTCACAAACCACCGAAAACGACTAACGGGGCTTAAGACAAGCCGATAGGATAGATACGCGAGCAACCAAGATGACAAACAAAAGGAACAATGCTATTGAACTGAACGGATTAATCCTGTAGAATTTACGATAGAGAACCCTTTGGGGCACAATTACTGTATGATGGGAGTTCACTATGAATAAAAACAACATCAACGTAACGAAAAAATCCCGCTGGTCTTGGTACTTTTATGATTTTGGCAATTCAGCCTATGCATCCGTGGTGCTTTTAGCCGTATATTCAGCTTATTTCAAGGATGTGGTGGTCGGCGGGGCAGAAGGCACACGCCTGTGGGGAATATCGGTAGGTATTGCAGCTATCATTGTAGCCCTCGTATCACCAGTGTTCGGAACAATTGCTGATTTCACCAAATCCAAAAAAAAGTTTCTCATACTGTTTACCCTTATATCTGTTGTTTTCACCGCCCTGCTGTTCTTCGTCGGCGAAGGGGATGTGGTGATGGGTATGGTTTTCTTTATCATCGCCGAAATTGGGTACAGAGCAGCCCAAGTGTTTTATGATGCGCTGCTGTCCGATGTTTCTACGCCAGAGACAATCGGATCGGTATCCGGGAAGGGTTGGGCGATCGGTATGGTTGGAGGGATTGTTGCCCTTCTTATCGTATTGTTACCCATCCAGTTCATTGGAAACGAAATCATTCATTGGTCATTTCTGCTTACGGCCGCCTTCTATTTGTTATCCTCTGTTCCAACCTTCCTTTGGGTTGAAGAAAAGCCCTCCTCGGCGCACATCAATGCTGGCAGGAAGACAATCCGGCTTGCCTTTGAAAAGCTTGCACAAACCTTTCGTGATGTGCGGAATTACAAAGAGTTTATTAAATACATGATCGCATTTCTCATCTACAATGATGGCATTATGATGCTGATGGATTTCGCTGCGATTATTGGTGCCACTCTGTTTGGAATGAAGCAGATTCAACTGATTATTTTTGTTATTGTTATTCAAATTGCTGGTGCTTTCGGTGCTTTGCTGTTTGGCCGCATCGCCGACAAAAAAAGCAGCAAAGATGCTATTTTGCTTTCTCTCATAATTCTTATCGCATCGGTAACAGGTCTGTTCTTTATCAAGGAGATCTTTTGGTTTTTTGTGGTGGGTTTTCTGGCAGGCTTTTCACTCTCAGGTGCCCAAGCCACCAGCAGGACCATGGTCAGTCAGCTTGCGCCAACCACAAAAACCGCAGAGTTTTACGGTTTTCTGTCGGTTGCGGGAAGAACATCCACCTTTGTTGGCCCATTGGTTTTTGGAACAATCTCATATCGTGCCCATAACTGGTATGCCAGCCGTGGCTTTGACATGATTACCTCCGAGCAATATGGTTTGCTGTGGGCCATCGGATCCATCGTTGCATTCCTGCTAATCGGCATGTTGGTTCTGCTTCTTGTGAAACGGGTTTCTGCCAAAGAGCCAATCCAATATTAAACGGATTACCAAACCACTTTGATTTCCAGATTAGGATGACTGCCTGCCTCTTAGCAGTAAGAGTCTTCTGTCGGCTTGCGCACATGTTTCGTCGCTTTTGACAATTGTTTGCGCTTGTAGTATACTGAAATATACAGGCTTGTATTCTTAAAGCATTTTCGTATATAATAGCAATGAGAAAGGTATTATTCGGCGGTGGAAACGGGGTTTGTCCGTTAGCACTTTTATGTGTATCAGAGATAGAAAAAAATTTTCTCCTGTCTGCATTGCATATTTTGCTGGTTTGTGGATCCGGCATTGTTTTTTCTGGGGGATGTGTTAACAAAAGATGAAGAACCAGGGTATGAATGCGAAAAGGGAGTGTAGACATGTATGACGTAGGTGATAAAATAGTATATCCCATGCACGGGGCGGGCGTGATAGAATCCATTGAGGAAAAAGAGATTCTTGGTGAAAAGAAAAGCTACTACATCATGAAGATGCCCATCGGGGAAATGAGAGTTATGATTCCCATTAATCGTGCCGGCAGCGTGGGGATACGAGATGTCATTGACAAATCCATTGCAGACAGGGTATTTCGATCACTGGAAGGAGAAACCGAAGAGCAACCTGCTAACTGGAACAAGCGTTACCGTGAGAATATGATAAAAATAAAAAGCGGAAATGTATTCGATGTTGCCGAGGTAGTAAAGCATCTAATAATACGGGAACGACAGAAGGGTTTGTCTACCGGTGAACGGAAAATGCTGAATAGTGCCAAACAAATTCTTATCAGTGAATTGGTTCTTGCAGAGAATATGCAACCCGGTGAAGTAGAAGAACTGATCAATTATAAAATCAGCTTATAATAGGGATAGTAAAGGACCGCTGAACACTTTTTTAAAGATTTAGACTGAATATGATGTCGGGAGTCGGTTTAATGTTGGAAAAAGCGATGAAATATGCTTTTGCCGTTGTTGGTGCCGTAACCGGACTTACAGTAACACGATTTGTGTTGCAAACGACTGGAGCAAATTTAACATCTTTCATAAGCCTGGGCATCATGGTAGCGGCTTCTGTAGCCTTTGGCGCCGTTATGCTGTTTTTTGGCGGAAAAGCAGTCAGATATGCGGCAGAGTCAATGGAGAAAGTAGAAAAAATCCTGCATTCCTTAACACTATATGAGTTGATGATCTGTGTGGTAGGGCTGATTTCTGGCCTTATCGTTGCAAATCTGCTTTCCATCGCACTCATTCGTATACAAATCATTGGAATACCACTAACCATTCTTGTGAATGTACTTTTCGGCAGTTTGGGTGTATATCTGGCGATGTCCAAAAGGTATGAGAATATTATGGAAGAAAAAAAGCGTCGCATTCACCACTGCAAGGTGCTTGATACCAGTGTCATCATTGATGGAAGGATACTGGATATTTCCCGCACTGGTTTTTTGGAAGGCGAACTTATCGTACCCGACTTTATACTGGAGGAGTTAAGGCATCTGGCAGATTCGCATGATGACCTTATTCGAACAAAGGGACGACGGGGGTTGGATGTATTAAACAGCCTGAAGAAGGATGCACCGGTTCAGGTTAGAATCGCTAAATCAAAGGCTGACCCCAGCATTGAGGTGGACGAACGGCTGATGCATTTTGCGAAGGAAGAAAAAGCATGTATCATTACTAACGATTACAACTTGAACAAGGTTGCTTCAATCTCCGGTATATCCATACTGAACATCAATGATTTATCGAATGCGCTGAAGCCGTTGGCGGTTACCGGGGAGGAAATGACGGTAAAAATTGTTCGGGAAGGAAAAGAAGTCGGCCAGGGGGTTGGATATCTGGATGACGGAACCATGGTTGTTGTTGACGGGGCACTGAAGTATAAGGGAAGCGAAGTGGGTGTTGTGGTGACCAGCGTTCTTCAAACGTCTGCCGGAAGGATGGTATTCGCTAAGCATAAAACATCAGACTATTCAGTGGCAGAATGATGTATTCGTTGGAAGCGTTCTTAACACGATTCGGTTTGCAGGAAGCTTATCTTCATGCAATTAATGGGCAGGATCTGCCTGATTTTTTATTATTGGACGTGGTTTATTGACACAATCGGGAAATAAGAAAGTCTCCGCAATCATTGCAGCTGCAGGAAAAGGAAGCCGAATGAAAGCGGATATGAACAAACAGTATCTATTGATTTCGGGTAAACCCATACTGGCCCACACGATCGAGGCTTTCGAGCGATGTGAAATCATTTCTGAAATTATCATAGTTATTCATCATGAAGATCGTAAACTTTTTGAAGAGTGTATCTTGCCCTTTGGGTTTTCAAAGATCACATCGGTGGTGGATGGTGGTGCAGACAGGCAGGCCTCTGTATACAGGGGTCTTCAAAGGATAGACCCTGCCTGTGAAATCATTATGGTTCATGACGGAGCAAGACCATTCATTCATTCAAATATCATTACCGATTCCGTTAACGTTGCTAAAAAACAGGGAGTTGCTTGTGTCGGGGTTCCGGTTAAAGATACGATTAAGATGGTCAATTCGGTTAAAAGGGTGGACAAAACCCTGGAACGTTCATTGCTGTGGGCTGTTCAGACACCACAGGTATTTAAAAGGGATATTCTGATAAAAGCACACGAGAAAGCTATAGAGGAAGGCTATCGCGGAACGGATGATTCTGTCCTGGCTGAAAGGCTTGGAATTCCTGTCCATATGGTCATGGGAAGCTACAGCAATATCAAGATCACAACGATCGAGGACCTTGCTATTGCTGAAGCGATTGTCAACCGATGAACCGGATTCATTCACCCATGAAGCGTAGTTTCATTATGCACAGCTATATCTCCAATAAACAGGGTGTGAACAGTAACACTGGTAAAGGTTAAGGGAGAACATCGTTCAGTGCCTTCAGCAGGAACTCGTTTTCCTCTTTTGAACCGACAGTTATTCTAACCCAATTCCCCATGAACGGTCTGATGATTACACCCTTATGAAGGAGCTTTTCAAAAATCTCACCGGAAGGGAAAGGTGTTTCCACCCAAATAAAATTTGCATGGGATTTAACATAATTCAGATTCAATTCGTCAAAAGCACGGTAGAGTTGTGTAAGCCCCAGTTTGGTTTCGGATACGGTTTTTTGAACGAAATCCTGATCATCCAAAGCTGCAACAGCTGCATTCAAAGCCAGTGTATTGACATTGAACGGTGGTCGGATCCGGTTCAGATAGGATATCATCTCGGGTGAAGCCATGCCATACCCTACCCGCAGAGCAGCAAGACCGTATGCCTTGGAAAAGGTTCTCAGGACAATTAGATTCGGATATTGCTCAAGCAGTGGCACCGACTCTGGATAATTGTCACTTTGCGCAAATTCGTAGTAGGCTTCGTCCAGGACGACGACGATATTTGAAGGCACTGCCTTAAGAAAGGCATCCTGCTGGTCTTTGGTTATTATTGTCCCCGTAGGATTGTTGGGGTTGCAAATCCAGATGATTTTTGTTTTGTCGTTAATTGCATTTTTCATCGACTCCAGATCATGGGTGCCCTCCTTCAGAGGAATAGCAACCGGCGTCGCGCCTGTTGACCGTACCGCGGTGTCATACCAGACAAAAGAAGGCTGAGCATAAATGGATTCGTCCCCGGCGTTCAGGAATACCTGTGCGATAAAAGTAATAATTTCATTGGAACCGGCACCAAAAACAAACTGTTTCTGTTTCAGGCCATGTTTCTTTGCAAGGCGTTCCCGAAGGATTGTGGCATTGCCATCCGGATATAAAGACAGGTTGGTGATCGCATCCGTCAAAGCCTGTTTTACTTTGTCAGAGCAACCGAAAGGGTTTTCATTCGATGCGAGCTTAACGATATTGGAAATCCCCAGTTCCCGCTGAACATCACTGATGGGCTTCCCCGGAACATATGGCAGAATCTTTTCGTAAACATCCCTGTATGGAAGTTTCATAGAAATCATCCTTTCAAACGTTATCGTTTTCATTATACCATGAATCCATGAAAATCATCAGATTATAACCCGGTGAAACCAAGGCAGCCTGGTGTGGGGTGCATGGTACATGAATACAATGTTGTGCGTTGTAAAAATGTTTAATGATTCTATTCTAATGCTGATTGGAAAAACATGCAAGAAGAAGTTGGTCAACTTCCAGCGAGTAAGCCTGAAATTCTGTTGGAATACTCTTGGAGGAGGCGAACGGCTTCACCCATGGAATGTCCTTCGGCATACAGGTGAATAAAGGGTTTTTGGGGGTCCGGGTGGATCAGCACCCAGGAATGATTCATTTTGATCTTGATACCGCCCGAGAAAGGTTTGCTGTAGCCATTATCCCTCATAAAGATACGCATAATCCTCCCGATGGACTCGAAAGGGCACAGAAAAGAGGTATGCTTAATGTTACAGGCTGGAATAGAGGCCATAAGACTATCCAGAGAAACATGGTTCATGCACAGGAACTGAATTGTTTTAGCAAGGGAGGCAACCGCGTCATGACAAAGAAAATACTGGTTCAGCGCATCCGCAGAGGAATCTTTTTTCAGTAACTCCCTCATGATTTCAGGTCTTGAAACTTTTGTCCATGTCACCGAACCACCATATTTCAGTGCCATTCGTTCCAGAAAAGAGGTCATGTTCAGAGGCGCGACGACGTTTGCACCGGGTAGGCTATGAAACAGCATATATGCATGTATCAGAAAGGCCTTGTTATCATCCGGAACTCTTCCCTGTGAATCCATCAAGACAAGCCTCTCGCCTCTGCAATCAATAAAGGCTGTTATATCAGCCTGCAGAAAGTGTTCAACATTTTTCAGTCTATCGGGCTCCAATATATCAACAAGCATCTCCCCGGCAATTGGGATATGCAGATGGCGGAAGATATTACGAAGGAATAGCAGCATGGATTCACTGTCGCTCATGACAAAAAGCGTAGGGGGGTTATTTTGGATGCAGCTTGTATTGATACTCTCTTTCAGATAACGGGCATAATATTGGACAAAATCATCGATTTCGATGATATCCAGAATTGAAGCGGCACGACACCGGGAGAAATCCTCTTTATGAAAAATGAGTTCTACATTTTTTTCCATGCGATGGTCCAGGTTAGCGCCCGTTTCGTCGAAAAAATCAACCACCAGTCTTTCGGGACATTTTGGAACCATACCAATATGCACGCCACCCGACATATGCATTTTTCTGATCGCAAGCCTGGCCACCGGAGCGGGGACTTTGCGCAGGGTATAAACCTGTACACCTGTTGAAATGAGTCCGGATATCAGCGCATATTCGAACAAATGATATGAGCCGGATATATCCGATGAAACAACCACGCTGTTTCCTCTGCCAAGAATGGACCCAAAGGCCGAACCGAGACGAGAAGTAAATTCCGGGGTGATGTCCACATTAATGGTCCCGGAGATCAATCCGTTTTGGAATAGGGACTGGGTATACCGAATGGAATGAACGATGCTTCTGTCAACGACCGAGAATGGTTCAACCGTTTTCCCGGGCCATATTCTGATATTTGGTCTGATGATGCTTCGTTCTTGAATAATACTCTGATCTCCGATAACAACATTATCATAAGAAGAAACATATTTCATCAGGCGCACCCTGCTGCCCAGAATACTGCCACGAATTTCCGAACCGGATCCGACAGTAATATTGTTATGTAGTATGCTTCTTTTCAGAAAAGCCCTGTCTTCAATAATGCAGTTGTTCCCAATCACGGTATAGCTGTCAATAACGGTATTATGCCCGATGTAGCAGTTGTTTCCGATCATACATGGCCCGTTTATCAAAGCAGTTGGTTCAATAATCGTTGACGAACCGATCAGGATCTTGTCGGAACAGTATGTATCTGCTATGTGCAAGCCTGTTTTATTCTCCATGATATCTTTGTGTGTATCCAGATAACTTTCCAGAGAGCCGACATCTGACCAGTATTGGTCGGTGGTATACCCTGAGAGCTGAAGGCCTGAATCCAAAAGTTTCGGAAAAAGCTCACGGCTGAAGTCGAATGGATGGCCCGATTCGATATATTTTAAAATGCCCGGTTCCAGAACGTAGATTCCGGTGTTTACTGTATCACTGAAAACCTCACCTCTGGTGGGTTTTTCAAGAAAGCTTGTAATATTGCCTGAATCATCTGTCACAACAATTCCGTAACTCAGTGGATTGCTGGTTCGTGTTAATACAATGGTTGCAAGGTTTTTTTTTGTGCGATGCATTTCAATCGCTTCGGTCAGATTGATATCTGTGATACAATCACCGCTTATTACCAGGAAGGTGTCATCCAGAAATGAAGCAGCATTCAGCACACTACCGGCTGTTCCTGAAGGGGTTTCATCCATAAAATAGGTCAGATGAACACCCCATTTCGTTCCGTCACCAAAATAGCTTTTGATCTTTTGCGGCAAGTACATCAGGGTTACACCAATGTCCTGGATGCCGTGTTTTTTCAGCAGCAACAAAATATGCTCCATCAAGGGTATGTTAACCACGGGCACCATGGGCTTTGGGAGCTCGCATGTGATAGGTTTAAGGCGTGTCCCCTTTCCTCCCGCCAGAATAATTGCTTTCAAGAAAAACCTCCGGTTTTTGGTTATCATTCTGATAAATAAGGGCATGAAAAAACCAGCCATGATTATATATGACACTTAGAATAAAAAAATTCCAAAAAGAGAACGGTAAGAACGGGGACGAATTCTCTGTTGTTGTTTCCCTGTTGAATTTTTACCCCAATGTATGATAACATTGTTTACAAATCAGAAGATATAAAATAAACTATTTATATTAACAACGGATAAAGTTTGGTATAATACCATTTAGGGTTTATCAAAATACTTGTGTAGCGAATTTTGATTCACAAAAGGATCAAAGCCCTTAGTGGTTCTCTATCAAAAGTTTTACTTCGGTAAGTTGTGGCTGTTTTTTTCCGGAATGCCGTCATCCGGGTTTTGGGAAAATGGTATATAGTGTTCTGATTGATTCATGAAACCACCTGTTTAGCAGGAGTAAAAGGGGGAATTGGTATGAAAGACTATAGCGTAGATAAAATACGCAATATCTGTCTGATGGGACATGGAGGAGCGGGTAAGACAACGCTTGCCGAATCCATGCTTTTTGGCGCGAAGGCAACGGAACGTTTCGGAAGTGTTGTCAGCGGGAATACGGTTATGGATTATGATCCTGAAGAGGTAAAGCGTCAGATCAGCACGAGTACATCCCTGGCACCATTGGAATGGAACGGGTACAAGGTAAATGTTATTGATACACCTGGTTATTTGGACTTTATTGGTGAAATGCAGGAGGGTCTCCGGGTGGCTGACGGGGCGGTTATTCTTGCAAGTGCTAAGGATGGCGTTGAGGTTGGAACCGAAAAAGCTTGGGATGAAGCTACAAAGCAAAAAATAGCCAAACTCATTTTTATCAGTAAGGTTGATGAAGAGAATTCAGACTTTTTTAAAGTCTTTGACCAATTAAAGGATAAATTTGGAAAGAGCGTTATTGCGTTTCAAGTTCCCATTATTGAAGGCGGTAACCTTTCGGGTATTGTCAATGTTGTGACAATGAAAGCGAAGCGCTTCCAGGGCAAGGAAATGGTTGAAGCTGATGTTCCGGACGACATGAAGCAAGTGGTTGAAAAATACCATGAAGAGATTTCCGAAGCGGTTGCAGAAACAGACGAAGATTTAATGGAAAAATACTTCTCCGGGGAGCCCTTCACAGAAGAGGAAATATTGAAGGGGCTGCAAATCGGAATCACATCCGGTGAGATTGCTCCGGTCCTGTGCGGTTCTGCTGTGAACCATGCAGGAATTAAGCTTTTACTTGATGCGGTAGTGAAGTATGTTCCGGCGTATAGTGAAAAAGGCGCTGTTTCCGCATCAGTCCCTGGCAAGGAAGAAACCATTGAATTGAAGCCAGATGCAAGCGAAACCCTTTCGGCCCTTGTGTTCAAGACTGTGGTTGACCCATTCGTTGGTAAGATTTCCTATATTAAGGTCATGTCCGGTGTATTAAAGTCCGATTCAACCGTGTATAATGTGAAGAAGGAAAAGACCGAGCGAATCGCACAGCTGTTTTTGATCAAGGGCAAACAGCAGATCAATACCAATCAGCTTGTTACAGGGGATATTGGTGCTGTTGCCAAGCTGGCTGTCACTGAAACCAATGACACGCTTTGTACGAAAGAAAAGCCGGTTATCATCCCCGAGATTAAGTTCCCACAACCGATGCTTTCCAGGGCTATTGTTCCGAAAACGAAGGGTGATGAGGAAAAAATCTCAAGTGGGCTGAACAGATTAATGGAAGAAGATCCTACCTTCAAGGTTGAGTTGAATACCGAAACAAAGCAAATCCTGATATACGGTATCGGTGATCAGCATCTGGATTTAATCCTGAGCAAGCTGAAGTCGAAATTCAAGGTTGAGGTGGATCTGGGCAATCCTAAAGTTCCTTATCGTGAAACGATCCGCAAAAAGGTTAAGGTTCAGGGAAAACATAAGAAACAATCCGGTGGCCATGGCCAGTTCGGTGATGTCTGGATTGAATTTGAACCCGGACCCACAGAGGATCTTGTTTTTGAAGAGAAGATCTTTGGTGGTGCCGTGCCGAAACAGTATTTCCCTGCAGTAGAAAAAGGCCTTCGGGAAAGCATTCTGAAGGGTGTTTTAGCTGGCTATCCTGTAGTGAACCTGAAAGCTACACTGGTAGACGGTAAATACCATCCTGTTGATTCTTCCGAAATGGCATTTAAAATAGCTGCCAGCCTGGCATATAAAGAAGGTATGCAGCAGGCAAGCCCCGTATTGCTCGAGCCGATTTCCCGTGTGGAGGTCATTGTTCCCGACAGCAACATGGGTGATATCATCGGTGATATGAACAAGCGCAGAGGTCGTATACTGGGCATGAATCCTGCACCCGGCGGTATGCAGCAGGTTGTGGCTGAGGTTTCCGAAGCTGAAATGTTCAACTACGCCACCGACCTTCGTTCGATAACACAAGGCAGAGGTTCGTATACCATCCGCTTTGAACGATATGAGGAAGCGCCTCAGAATATCGCTGAAAAAGTCATCGCACAGGCTCAAAAAGAGGAAGGCGAAGAGTAAACAAAGAGAACTCAAAGATAAGGTTGCAACAGAACATCGGTTTTGTTGCAGCCTTTTTTTAGCCCATTTTGTCCATATGATCCCGCACGAAATGCGCGCCAACCGTGTTTTGGCTGAAGTAAAATTCGCTATTGCAGCTTAAGTACTTTCTTCGCTGCTCACGATTCAGCTTGGATGTATCTACTGGGATTAGTTCCAAAAGACCTTCCGGGAACTTTACCGTTTTGTTATCCGTCTAAAGGTTAAGAGCGGCTAAGAGCACGTTGGACCATACAACCAAACGGTAGAAAAACAAGCAGCTTTATCAAATGCTCCTAAGACCCCGGGCCTACAGGCCACTGGAACGCACTGTATGGCTCGACCCGTAAAACAAGGCGTTTTCAGCGCCCGAGTTTTGGCGCACAATACGCGTAACCGCTCATTGAAACCTGGATTTTACATATAAAGCGAAAAGATTGTTTATTATTAAAGGAGGGTTAAGAGAATGAAAACGAAAAATAGGGTATCGGCGGTTCTTTTGATGTTTCTTGTGGTTTTAGGGTTTACCGCAGGTTGTTCGGCAAAAGATACAGCTAAAGACGCAACCACCTCGTCATCAGGCGCGGCAGCGGATGCGTCCTATCAAAGAAGTACAGACGACAACATCAGCATCAACTTTAATGAATCCGTTGAAAAAAACGCAGTCGTCGGGGCTGCAGAGGCACCAAAAGCGACAGGGATCAGAGGCACAGGGATAGATTCTTCGTTCGCTGTTGCAGCAAGCCCAGGCTCGGGTCCAGTGTTGGATATTCTGGCGCAAAGAAAGATCATCCGCAATGCAAATCTGTCCCTTGAGGTGGATGACTTCTACAATGCATATGGAAACCTGCAGTCAATGATCACCGGCATCGGATATGTCCAGGAAAGCAATATCCACCGTGATTTCTACACCCATAATGATGAACGCAAAACTCGTGTGTCCGGTAATATTATTGTTCGCGTGGATGCCCGCCGGTTTGATGATATTCTGAATGATATCAAAGGGTTGGGTGAGGTTATTGATGACAGAATTTACAGCACCGACGTAACCGATCAGTTTTATGATACGGAAGGTCGTTTGAAAATACTGAAGATAGAGTATGATTATCTGGAAGAGTACATGATGTCACTCAATGATCCAGATTCCATATTTAAAACACGGATGCGAATGACCGAGCTTCAGACAGAAATCGAACGCCTTACCGGTACGCTGAACAAGTGGAGCGATCTGGTAGAATTATCCACAATCAACATACAGATGAACGAAAAATACCCTGAATATGTGAAGCAGCAAACATATACCTATTGGGATCGGTTGAAGGATTCAGTTTCAAACAGCCTGACCGGCATCGTCAGGGCTCTGGGGAATCTTGTGATTTTCATCATAGAGGTTATACCCACACTTGTAGTATTGGGTTTAATCGGTTTTGTCGGATATCGTCTTTTCAAAAAGTATTCGAAAAGACGGAAAGAATCGCTTCCAGAAGAAAAAAACAAGAATACATAGAAGGTTGTAGACGCTGCGAAATCAGATTTATGTGCTTTCGCAAGCCGAGTTCCTTACTAAAAATACAGGCGGGGACACATCAGTAATGGTGTGTCCCCGCCTATCTTCACCTTCCCCCTTGAAATCATAAGCCAGTTGAAGTATAATAATAGTCAGAGATAGTCAAAGACAAAGAGAGGGTGATATAATGGCGAGATTGAGTGATATTATAGAATCCTTTATTAAGGAAATGATAGATGATATGGATGGTGCCGTTGAAATCCAGCGCAATGAACTGGCCAACCGGTTCAACTGTGTCCCCTCACAGATTAACTATGTCATAAGTACCCGGTTTTCAACCGATAAAGGGTATTATGTCGAGTCGAGAAGGGGAGGCGGAGGATACATCAGTATCAAGCGCATGAATGCTGGTTCAGACGGTGAGTATCTGATGCATATCATCACATCGATCGGTGATAAACTTTCACAGCACACCTGCGAAATTTTTATACAAAATTTCATGGATTATGATATCATCGACGAGCAGGAGGCGGGTTTGATGAAAGCAGCAACGTCAGACAAGGCTTTAGCAGCTGTTGCCCCGAATATCCGTGATGAAATCAGAATGACAATTCTGAAAAACATGCTGATGAGCCTTGTGATCTAGGGAGGGATTGTTATGCTGCTTTGCCAAATTTGCAAACAAAAACAGGCTACAGTACATTTTACGCGTATAATTAATGGACAGAAAGTAGTGAAGTATGTCTGTGAACAATGTGCCAGAGAAAACAATGAAATAAAAATAAACCTTCATAAACTGCTTTCTGGCATTATGGGGGTGGACGTGGCGAAAGAGATCCAGAACGAACCCGACGCTGCTGTAAAATGTACCGTATGCGGCATGACGGCGGCAGAATTTAAGAAAACGGGCATGCTTGGCTGCACCGATTGTTAGAAAACCTTTGGAAAAAGCATAGAACTTTTGCTAAAACGCATTCACGGTAATGCGAAGCATCATGGGAAAATTCCCTTGAAAATGGTTAAGAAGATCAATGAAGCCAGGAACCTGTTGCAGCTGAAGGAAGAGCTTCAGAAATGTATTCGTGAAGAGAATTACGAACAGGCTGCTGTCCTCCGGGATGAAATAAGAGAGAAAGAGAAAATGGGCAGATATGAAACGGGGTGATTCAATGGATAAATGGTATATAGAAAAGGGACCTGACTCAGACGTTGTGTTATCCAGTAGAGTAAGGCTGGCCAGAAATATTAAGAATTATCCCTTTCCGCATAAATCCACCGTGGAAGACCAGAAAAAAATCGTTGATGAAACCAAGAATGCGCTGTTCTCTGGGAACGAAAACATGGCGGGTGTGTTTAGCTATATCGATTTTAACCATCTTGACCCGATAGAAAAAGCAGTTCTTGTTGAAAAACATATCGTCAGCAAAGAGCTGGTGGAATCAAACCGCTACAGGGGACTAATCATTAGCGGGGATGAACAGATATCGATCATGATCAATGAAGAGGATCACCTTAGAATTCAGTGCCTTACTCCCGGGTTACAGCTGGAAAAGGCCTGGGAAGCATGTGATCAATTGGACAATTTGTTGTCCGAGTCGATTGATTTCGCTTTTGATGAGGATATAGGCTACCTGACCAGTTGTCCGACAAATATCGGTACAGCCATCCGGGTATCTGTGATGATGCACCTTCCCGCACTAACGATGAGCCGCTATATTAAATCTGTGCTGGAAGCCCTTGGGAAGCTGGGAATGGCCGTGCGCGGGTTGTATGGTGAAAACACCGAGGCTTCAGGGAACGTATATCAGTTCTCGAACCAGATCACCCTGGGCAAGAGTGAAGAGGATATCGTCATGAGCATTAAAAATATCACACAGCAAGTTTTGGAGCAGGAGCGGGCGTTGCGGAGGGAAATCATCAAGCAAAACAAATTTAAGCTTGAGGACAGAATTTATCGGTCATTCGGCATTTTGCAAAATGCCAGAATCATGGACACGGGTGAGACCTTGAAACGGCTTTCAGATCTCAGGCTGGGGGTTGACATGGGAATCATTCATGATATCGATATTACCGACATCAATAAGATGATGCTGCTGATACAGCCCGGTGGTCTGCAAAAGAGAAAAGGGAGGGTATTGAGCTCTGAAGAGCGTGATACCTGCCGAGCAGAACTTGTTCGGGAAATGATGACGAAAAAGGATAAAAGATGAGGTGAGAGAATGATTTACGGAAAATTCACACAAAAAGCAACGCGCGCTTTAAGTCTGGCAAAAGAGTTTTCACAGGCCCTTGGGCATAACTATATCGGAACGGAGCACCTGCTTTGGGGGCTGGTAAAGGAAGGTACCGGAATCGCTGCTGGTGTTTTGATGTCCAATGGTGTTGTCGAAAAAAAGGTTACAGACAGCATTTTATCAATTATAGGCCGCGGTGAAGGCAATCAGCAGATTGTTGGATATACGCCCAGAACAAAAAGGGTACTGGAGCTTTCATATGCGGAAACCAGACGCATGAAGCAGAACTATATTGGTACCGAGCATCTGCTAATGGGCATATTGAGAGAGGGAGAAAGCATTGCGGTCAAGATACTGATGGATCTGGGTGTGGATACCCATAAACTGTATGACTCCATTATCACAATGTTGCAGGAGGATACCCCCGCCGCTGTTGCTGCTGGAAAGCCAAAAGCCGAAGAGATGGAAACGCCTACCCTTAATTCATTCGGCCGAGATCTGACAGCTATGGCCAAGGAAGGCAAAATAGATCCTGTCATCGGCAGAGATAAGGAAATAGAACGGATTATTCAAATATTAAGCCGAAGGACAAAAAACAACCCATGCCTGATCGGTGAACCAGGGGTTGGTAAAACAGCAATCTGCGAAGGCCTGGCACAGAGGATCATCGATGGGAATATCCCTGAAACCCTGAAGGACAAAAGGGTGGTTACTTTGGATCTTTCATCAATGGTCGCAGGGGCTAAATATCGTGGTGAGTTCGAGGATAGACTGAAGAAATCCATTGAAGAGATCAGAAATGCGGGAAATGTCATTCTGTTTATTGATGAATTGCATACTATTATCGGTGCGGGTGCTGCCGAAGGCGCCATTGATGCATCCAACATTCTAAAGCCACTTCTGGCAAGAGGGGAAATACAGGTGATCGGTGCAACAACCATCGATGAATACCGCAAGCACATCGAAAAGGATGCAGCACTGGAGCGCCGTTTTCAGCCCATTCAAATCGGAGAACCTGGCCAGGAAGAAGCCATTGAAATCTTAAAGGGGATCCGTGACAAGTATGAAGCCCATCATAACGTAAAGATTACCGACAAGGCGTTAGAGGCAGCAGTTAAGCTGTCCACGCGGTATATAACAGACAGGCATTTGCCCGATAAGGCAATCGATCTGATCGATGAAGCGGCATCAAGGGTCAGGCTCCAAACCTTTACAGCCCCACCGGATTTAAAGGAGCTTGAACAAGAAATTGAACAACTGCACAAGATGAAGGAAGAAGCCATTGTCAGCCAGGAGTTTGAAAAAGCTGCGTCACTGAGGGATCAGGAAAACCAGCTGAAAGAAGAGATGAAGACCCGTAAGGAAGAATGGCGGACAAAGAATCAGACCCACACTCAGGTTGTATCTGAAAATGAAATTGCTGAGATTGTTGGCACATGGACCGGGATCCCTGTCAGCCGTCTGGCAAAGGAGGAGACCGAAAGGTTGAAAAATCTGGAGAGCACACTTCACCAGAGAGTTGTCGGGCAGGAAGAGGCGGTAAAAGCAGTGTCGAAAGCGATCCGTCGTGGACGCGTTGGATTGAAGGATCCCAAGCGGCCTGTGGGTTCATTCATCTTTCTTGGACCTACCGGTGTGGGTAAGACAGAGTTATCCAAGGCGCTTGCTGAAGCCCTGTTTGGAGAAGAATCCCATATGATCCGCATCGACATGTCAGAGTATATGGAAAAGCATAGTGTTTCCCGACTTGTTGGTTCACCCCCGGGATATGTTGGCTATGATGAGGGCGGGCAACTGACCGAGAAGGTTCGCAGAAAACCTTATGCGGTGGTTCTGTTTGATGAGATAGAAAAAGCACATCCCGATGTATTCAATATGCTTCTTCAGATTCTTGAAGACGGGCGGTTGACCGATTCCACCGGAAGAGTCGTGGACTTTCGCAATACGGTCATCATCATGACCTCTAATGTCGGTGCACGGGACATTGTTGAGCCGAAAAAGCTTGGTTTCACCACTGCGATTGTGAATGAGGCAAAGGACTATGAGGAAATGAAAAAGAATGTTATGGATGAACTGAAGAAAACCTTCCGCCCTGAGTTCCTAAACCGAGTGGACGAACTAATCGTTTTCCATCCGTTGACTCAGGAGAACATCAATCAGATCGCTTCCTTAATGCTGGAGGAGGTTTCAAAACGGCTTAAAAATGTGAACATCAAAATGACAGCGGATGACACAGTGGCGAAGTTTCTTGCAGAAAAGGGATATGATAAGGTGTACGGCGCAAGACCGTTACGGCGTACTATTCAAAACATGGTCGAAGATAAGCTGGCCGAGGAAATGCTTGACGGCAAAATTCAGGAAGGAGATTCGGTACAGATTTCAGTTCGGGAAGAAAAACTTGAATTTCAAAAAAACTGAAATGAAAACTGAAAAAACGAGAGAGAACAAGAAATACAGTCAAATAAAGAGAGAATGAGAGAGATATATTAAAATTACGGCATATTAGTCTTGACATCACATTTGACCTGTATTACAATAAAAACCGCCGCTTTATACGGCGGTTATTATTATAGGATCGCTTATAAAAGAATAGCAGCGCAATAGAAGCATTTGGGGTAAAGCTATCTGTTTTGTCCGTTTGCTTCATCTGAAGGTCTGCGTATTCATTAAACCGTATAAACGAGCAGGGGGAGAGCCCTGCCGCGATTCCAGAAGGAGGGTACACATGAAAACATTCATGGTTAACGCAGCGAACGTTGAAAGAAAATGGTTTGTTGTAGATGTTGAAGGCAAAGTGTTAGGCCGTGCTGCCAGTGAAGTTGCAAAGATTCTGCGTGGTAAACATAAACCTCAATTTACGCCTCACGTTGACACCGGTGACTTTGTCATTGTCGTCAATGCTGACAAGATCGCTTTTACCGGTAAAAAGCTGGACAACAAGATCTATAGGCACCACACTGGTTGGGTTGGAGGATTGAAGGAAACCAAAGCCCGTCATTATCTTGCTCAAAAACCAGAGAAGGTTTTTGAACTGGCTGTTAAAAGAATGCTTCCCAAAAACAGTCTGGGAAGACAAATGTTTAAGAAACTGAAGGTTTACGCAGGCTCCGAACACAACCATCAGGCACAAAAACCTGAAGTTCTTGAACTAAACATATAACGAGGGGAGGCGTATTTTGAAATGGCAAAAGTACAATATTACGGAACAGGCAGAAGAAAAAGCTCAGTTGCACGTGTTCGGCTGATCTCAGGCGAAGGCAATATAACAGTAAATAATCGCACACTGGATGACTATTTTGGGCTGGAAACCTTGAAGGTTATTTCCAAGCAACCTCTGGTTCTTACCGATACCCTTAACAAGTTTGATGTTATTGTCAATGTTGTCGGTGGAGGTTTTACAGGTCAGGCCGGTGCCATCCGTCATGGCATTGCCAGGGCGCTTTTGCAGGCCGATGAAGATTTTCGTCCTGCACTTAAAAAGGCAGGTTTCCTCACACGTGACCCGAGAATGAAGGAAAGAAAGAAATATGGCTTGAAGAAGGCGAGAAGAGCGCCGCAATTCTCAAAGAGATGATGGTTGTTGTATTCTCACACTCGAGTTTGTTTAAGTATTTTATAAGCCGTCATTGGTTTCCATGCCTTTGGCGGTTTTTTATGCTTAATATTCAGTAACGGAATAAGCCTATCCTCATAAGAATCCACCCATCCGCCAGGCTCTGTTATCTGGCGGTTTTGATTCGGCAGACAATACTAAACGGATTGTTTATTGCGTCCCTCGGTGTTGCTTTTTCGACTAAAGCAGGACTTGGAACTTCACCAGTTTCTTCAGTTCCCTATTCTGTTTCACTTGTTAGCAATCTTTTTACCTTCGGTGGATGGTTAAACTTGATCAGTGTAATACAAATTACCATCCAAGTAATACTTCTTCGCAGTAAATATAATCCAGTTGAAATTATAATTCAAACTATACTCGCATTCGTCTATGGCTATTTAACCAATTTCTCAAATATATTTGACAAGCTATTGAAGCGTAGAAACAAACCAGGCAATTGTACTGGAATGCTTTAGCTGTTCCTATAAAAGATGGTTGGAAAATGTTTTGGTTTAGGTTTTGTCATTCTTATTTTTTCGTAATTGTATAGTCATTTGAAACAAAGAAAATTTGTTTAAACATAGGGGGTTGACTATATGTCAGAAATAAAAACAAGAAGTGCAAAGATTCAAGATGCCATATCAATGAGTATTATCCATGCGAATAGTTGGAAAAAGGCATATAAAGGCTTGTTACCAGATGAATATTTAAATGAGATTGAAGATACACGATGGGTAGGAATGATATCAAGTGGTTTGAAAGACGGTACCATGAAAGGATGGGTTGCTACTATCGGGGATAAAATTATTGGATGTGTATGTTTAGGTAATTCCAGATATCAAGGCTACGAAGGTCAGTTGGAATTGGTTTCCATATATGTTTTGCCAGAATACTGGAATTTAGGAGCGGGTTCTTTATTATTAGATGAAGTGTTTAAATATGCACTAAATAATAATTATTTGGAAGTAGGGTTATGGGTTTTGGATGGTAATAATCACGCCATATGTTTTTATAAAAAAAAGGGTTTCATTAATAATGGTGATACGATTTCATGTATGATAGGGGAAAAACTTACAACTGAGAAACGCTATATTAAGAAAATGATTTGATAATAGCTATATAAACAATTTTTTGGTTTTTTACCGAACAAATGTTTGCAACCTCGCTTTTAATTTGATATAATATTCTCGGTTTTGGTACAAGGTTAGTCGAGGCATCTTTGGCAATAATGATATTATTGGTGATTTCATAAGCGAAAGCTGAACTGGAGAGAAACAGGATGAGAGATAGTATATATATTAAAGGTGCCTGCGAGCACAATTTAAAGAACATTGATGTGGAAATACCGAGGGATAAACTCGTTGTTATTACTGGCCTCAGCGGCTCAGGAAAGTCGTCTCTGGCTTTTGACACCATATATGCCGAAGGGCAGAGACGATATGTTGAATCGCTTTCCTCCTATGCCCGGCAGTTTCTCGGCCTGATGGAGAAGCCCGAAGTAGAATATATTGATGGTTTGTCCCCCGCCATTTCTATCGATCAAAAAACCACAAGCCGCAATCCGCGTTCAACAGTTGGAACGGTTACAGAAATATATGATTATTTCAGGTTGCTGTTTGCACGGATAGGGGTACCGCACTGCCCCGAATGTGGCAAGGAAATCTCCCAGCAAACCGTGTATCAGATGTTGGACATTATCAGGACCGTGGAAGAGCGAAGTCGCATTCAGCT
>JAAYKJ010000190.1 GCA_012522505.1 Clostridiaceae bacterium | reverse complement strand
GAATAATTATGCGCGCTTGTGTATAATTATTCAATACAAAGAAAAATGGAGTGGATATACAATGGTTAAGGTTTTCGTAGACGGTCAGGAAGGCACAACGGGGCTTCAGATCAATGAATACCTTGAGAAGAGGGACGATTTGGAGATTCTAATGATTGAACCCGAAGAACGGAAAAATCCCGTAAGACGTTCTGATTTCCTGAATTCAGCTGATCTTGTATTTTTGTGTCTGCCAGATGCTGCTTCAAGGGAAGCAGTTTCACTTGTTACGAACAGCAATACAAGAATAATTGATGCAAGTACTGCCTATAGAACAGATGACAGCTGGGTATATGGTATGCCTGAGCTGAACAGTGAGCAAAGAGACAGGATCAGAAACGCTGCCAGGGTATCCAACCCGGGCTGCCATGCCACTGGTTTTGTATTATCAATGAATCCACTTGTTCAACAGGGGATTGTACCAAAGGATTATCCAGCCGTCTGTTATTCTCTGACCGGATATAGCGGCGGAGGGAAAAAACTGATTTATACCTTCGAGAACAAAGCATTAAGCGGTATTAACAGTCCGAAGCATTATGCGCTGCAGCTGCATCATAAGCATCTGCCTGAAATGCAGCACAGGACCGGGCTTTTTTACCCGCCTGTTTTCATGCCTATAGTTGGAAACTATTACAGAGGAATGGTGACATCAATATCCTTGCTGCCCAGGCTTCTGAACAAGACGGTTACGGTTTCTGATGTTAAGGATATCTTTTTAGAGTATTATCAGAATGAACCTTTCGTAAAGATCATGGCGTCAGATGAAACCTGTCTTGAGAACGGATTTTTGAACGCGGAAGCGTGCAATGGCACCAACAGGCTTGAGATATTTGTATACGGAAATGATTCACAGATTGTTGTTATGGCCAGGTTTGACAATCTGGGGAAAGGGGCATGTGGTGCGGCAATCCAAAATATGAATGTCATGCTCGGAACCGAAGAAACATTGGGATTAACCCGTTGAGCCATTGGAGTATAATGTTTATTCTTCGCTGTTTCTGAAGAGATCAACTCATGCTCCAAAAGGACTGCAGGCCAGACACAAGGTCCATTTGCTCTTTTGGCGTTAACAGCGGAAACCATTCATGTGGCATCATTCTTATATATAGCGGGGTTGTAAAGCGGTCATCTATTAAAATGACGAATCCCCTGTCATTTTCTGAGCGGATGACCCGTCCTGCGGCCTGTTGAACCTTGTTAAAGCCTGGGTAGGTATAGGCAAACTCAAAGCCATTTCCGCTCTTTTTCTGGTAATAATGCCGGATAATATCCCTTTCTGCGCAGACTTGTGGAAGACCAGGCCCAACAACGATCGCACCAGACAATAGCTCCCCCCTTAAATCGATGCCTTCACCAAAGATACCTCCCATCACAGCAAAGGCTACCAGCGTCGTTTCTCCATAAGAAGAAAAATGCTCAAGAAAGGTTTCACGCTGCTGTTCATCCATGTTGCGCTCCTGGACAAGCAGGTTTTCTGACGGAAACTGTCTTTGGTATTCTCTACACACCTTCTGCATGTATGAGAAGGAAGGAAAGAAAACGATATAGTTGCCGGTTTTTACACCGATGCAGTCATGAATACAGGAAACCAGGTGTGGGATGGTTTTTTCCCGGTTTCTGTACCGGGTGGAGATTGTGTCTTCTACATACATGAACAGGTTTTCCCGGGGAAACGGAGAGGGGAGTATAAGATATCCGTCCTCTTCACATCCGCCCAGCACTTCTCTGAAATACTGCTGCGGAGACAGAGTAGCGGAATATAGTATAGAGCTTGTTGCGCTGTCCATGCGTTTTTTCAGCATGGGTGCAGGGTCAATGCAGAAAAGCCTGATTAAAAAATCACCTCTGTCTCGGGAAAGAAAGGTTGTATAATTCTCACCGAATAAATCATAAATCTTTGCGAAATGCGCAAATTCAAAGTAGAGAGTTACCAGATCCTCTCTGAAGGGATAAGGAGTCTCATCATTCAGAAAGGCTTCAGCAGTAAAAATAAAATCTTCAATGGGCTTGATCAGATCATCGGGAGGCTCGGAAGAACTCCAAACCCATGGAAATTCTGTGTCCTGTCGGGGAAGTTGACCGGTATACTCCAGAAACGCTTTTCTAACCGCCTTTAGTGAACGGGCCAGATGAGGAAGGGCGTTTTTTATCTGAATATAAACATTTCTGATTTGGGAGCGGCTGATTTGCGCAGAATACATTTCTCTTGCCCTGTCCGGCAGGTTATGAGCTTCGTCCACCAACAAGCATATCTTCTCTTCAGTTCCATCTTGGAAAAAACGCTTCAAATAAACGCGCGGATCGAATGCGTAGTTGTAATCACACAGAATCAGATCAGACTGCAGGCTTAAATCAAGTGAAATTTCAAATGGGCAAAGGCCATGCTTTTTTGCAGCAAGTTCGATGAACTCCCGACTAAAGAAATCCGTTTCCTTGAAAAGCTGTGACAAGATATTTTTAGAACGGTTGGAATAATCGGAGACATACATGCATTCTTCAGGCGTGCAGGGGGTGTCCGGTGAAAGACAGACCTTCTCCTTTGCAGTAATGTGAAGAGTTTTCAAACGCAGACCTTTTTCTGCCATCAACGCATAAGCCTGAGCGGCAATTGTCTGAGTTGTGTTTCTTGCAGTAAGATAAAAAACCTTATCGATCAGACCTTCTCCCATCGCCTTAATAGCAGGGAACAGAGCACCGATTGTTTTCCCAATACCGGTTGGAGCCTGAATGAAATGCTTTTTCCCATCTCGTATGGCACGATATACTGCAGCACTCATATACCGTTGCCCCTTTCTGAACTCATTGAAAGGGAATGAAAGCTTCTGAATAGTACTGTTCCGTATACTTTGCCATTCCTTTTGTTTTTTTATGCCATTGATATAGGGAAAGACCAGAGAATGAAAAAATTTCTCAAGTTCAGTTATGGTCAGCGTTTGCTCGAATGTTCGGGATTCCTTTTTTTTCCGATGGAAATAAATCAACAAAAGATTGATTTTATCCAGATTTTTATCCCTGGCCGTCATATAGGCATAGCAACGGCCTTGAGCCCAATAAGCAGGATTGTCGCATTCTTCGATCAGATGAAGGTCTTTTTCTGTCGTTTTGATTTCACACAAGCTTATGCTGCCATTAATCTCGATTAAGCCATCCAGTCTGCCTGTAATATTGAGAGTATAGTTTTCATGGGTAAAGGACATGGAAACAGGGGCTTCCTTATGGTATGCACCCTCAGATTGAATTTGCTCCTGTAACATCGTATGCATTATCTGATGCCCTTCCACACCCTCTTTTGATGAATGAAGGGAATAGCTTCTTGATTCTTGGCCGGGAATGGAAAAAGCGACTAATTCCCGAACTGATACATTGATGGTAACTGTCTCCATGATGCCTCCGATACTTTGTTTCGAATGTTTCTCTGGGAGGATAACCCTAATCCACCGGATCGCTGCACAGTGAACTGGTTCAACTGATGCTGAACATCCATTTAGCCAATTAGCTGTTTCAGTCGTTTGTGACCAGCAGGATATTGCAGTTTGCGATACAGGACATTGATAGAAGTGTGGGGTGGTCTTGAAAACTTCTACGGACAGCCATCGCCCTATATGTTGCTATATGTAGCCATATGACATTGCGCCAGTAAACGAACCGATGTTCTAATTATAGCTCACTGTAAAACCCATTGCAACACTGAATAGAAGAAACTGAAAACAATACTTCGAATTGCTAAATCAATCGTACCCCGCCGAATCTCACGAACATGAGCTTCGTGCTTAGGGGATAAGGGTTTTTGATAGATAGGAAACAAAAAGGAGAGCATTTAAGCTCTCCTTGGGTTTTACCATCTGTTTCCGCCACCGTTGCGCGATCTATTGTTTCTCTGTTGTTTTTTCGCTCTTCAGCAATCGGGACATCTTTGTGGTTCGTTTTCAAAACCCTTTTCTTTGTAAAATGCTTGTTCCCCTTCTGTGAAAGTAAACTCGGCTCCGCAGTCTTTGCAGACCAATACTTTATCAGCCATTTTATATACCTCCTTAATTATTTGGATTAAATACTTCTTGACACTTCGCTTCAAAATAATTAAAGAGGCTGGTTTCAGGGAAATATCTTAATCCAATGCGCTATATTAAATGACCTTAGCGTATTCAATATAACACGGGCAATATAAAAAAACAAGAGGTTTTCAAAATAAATATTTATACTGCTAGAACCAGCTATATTCAAGGGTATACGGGCTTTACCACAGTCAGAAATGACAGCAGTTTTTGTCTTCTGAACAATCATAATTCGGGTATTCATCTTATGACAGAACACATTCAGAAAAACTGTTTACTGGTTAGCCTTGTTGTAATATAATTAGGCCAACTGTACGGTAGCCATGGCTACGGATGGAGGCGAATATATGCTGGATAAGTGGCACGAAACGATGGCAAGATCAATGTTGTTTCAGAAAATCACCATGCAGGACATGAAGACAATGCTGGACTGCATGAATCCAAGGATTGAAACCTATATGAAAGGCGAGATTGCTGCACGCTGGGGCGAACCAATGACAGGATTGGGCATTCTGCTGGAAGGAGGGTTATCTGTTTTAAAGGAAAGCCCGGATGGTTCCCGTATTATTATTCACATTTTGTCCCCCGGAGAACTATTCGGTGAAATGGCTGTTTTCACAGAAGAAAGATTGTGGCCTGCAACGATTCAGGCACAGGAAGATTCGGTTATTGCGCTGATACCACCGGACGAAATCGTGAGCAGCTGTTCAAATGCATGTTATTTCCATCGGCAGATGATCATGAACATGCTGGGCATTGTATCTGAAAGAGCCATTAAGTTGAACCGCAAGGTGGAATATCTTTCAATCAGAAGCATGCGCGGAAAACTATGCACCTACTTTTGGGAGATCTATAAAACAAGCGGGAAAACAATATTTCTGCTGCCGATGAACCGGAATGAACTGGCAGAGTATCTGAATGTCTCAAGACCGTCTATGTCCAGAGAAATGTGCCGTATGCGTGAAGAAGGGCTGATCGACTTTCATCTGTCAACCATAAAAATTCTGAACCCTGAAAAAATTGCAGAGTATGTCCAATAAAATCGGCAAAACATGACAAATTGTGCGAATTTGCAAATAAAAGTAATCGAAACTATGGTAATACAAGGTTAACACTGCTATAATATATTTCAAACACTCTTTTCCAAGCTTCTGCTCTTGCTGGCCAACCTTATTGTGCAAGCCTGAGCCCGTTGGTTCAATAATATAACCTAACCAAGGGATGGTAAAGATTTCTTGATAAAAATGAAAATGAGGGGTGAATGTTTCATGAAGAATATTCCGTTATACGATGTCAGGAAAATTGATACACTAAAGGACATGTTGGAAAGCAGCACAAAACTCTTTGGAAACGATACGGCATTTCTGGTTAAGACGGAGGAAGGTGGTTCTTATCAGCCGATAACCTATACTCGTTTCTATGAAGATGTTAATGCGATGGGGACTATACTGATGGATCTGGGGCTATCCAACAGCAGGATTGCGATTATCAGTGAAAACAGATATGAATGGACAGTGGCCTACCTGGCAACTGTGAACGGAACTGGCATTGTAGTACCTCTTGACAAGGAATTACCGGTATCAGAGCTAAAGAATTTGCTGATCAGATCCCAGGCAGATGCGGTTTTTTATTCAGAAGCGAAAACCAGTGATGTGGAGGCTATTGCAGGAGAAGTTCCAAACCTGAAATTCCTCATTTCAATGGATACAAAGGAATCCACCCAAAATGTCTTATCCTATCATGCTCTTCTGAAGAGAGGCTATGAGCTTGTCGCTGAAGGGGACAGAAGCTTTGCAGATGCACCAATTGATAAAGATGCAATGAGTATTCTTCTGTTTACATCCGGTACTACCGACAAGTCCAAGGCAGTTATGCTCTCCCATAGCAATATCTCTTCCAATTTGATGGATATGTGCAGTATGGTGTTTATCGGTCGGGATGATGTCTTTTTGATGCTTCTTCCGCTACATCACACCTATGCATGCACCTGTGGTTTCTTATGCCAGATATACAGGGGATGTACTATTGCTTTCTGCGAGGGCTTAAGGCATATAGTGAAGAATTTGAAGGAATCAAAAACTACGATTCTTCTTGCTGTTCCACTAATTTTGGAATCGATGTACAAGCGTATATGGGATCAGGCTGCAAAGGATCCGAAACTGTTAAAAAAGCTGAAGCTGGGCCTGAAAATCAGTAAAGTGCTGAAGGCTGTCGGCATTGATGTACGAAAGAATCTCTTCAAAACGATTCATGAGTCTTTCGGAGGTTCCATTCGTTTGTTCATCAGCGGTGGTGCAGCAATAGATCCTCAGGTTGTTCTGGGGTTCCAGGATTTTGGTATACATTGTATACAGGGATACGGTCTGACCGAATGTTCCCCGATTATCGCATTGAATAGGGATTGCGATTTTAATAATGCCTCGGCTGGCCTTCCGGTACCCAACACAGAGATTAAAATCGACAACCCTAATGAGGAAGGGATTGGCGAAATAATCGCAAAAGGGCCCAATATTATGTTGGGTTATTATCAAGATGAAGAAGCCACCCGTGAAGCCATTGTTGATGGATGGTTCCACACTGGAGATTTGGGATACATGGATCAGGATAAGTTTGTATATATCACAGGCCGCAAGAAAAACGTTATCGTTACCAAAAACGGCAAAAATATCTATCCGGAAGAAATTGAAACCCTGCTCAGCAGGAGCCCGTTTGTTTCCGAATGCCTTGTTTATGGTAAAGAGGGCGAAGGTACAGGTGATGTGGAGGTAGCAGCCGAGATTTACCCCGATCTTGACAAGGTAAAGGAAGAATTGGGAGAAGAGAACCCGACGAAGGAGCAAATTCAGACGCTATTGGATAAGGAAGTTCTGAAAGTGAACAAATCGCTGGAACTCTATAAATATATAAGGTTTATTTCTGTAAGAGATACGGAATTTGAAAAGACAACCTCCAGGAAAATTATCCGTCAATACAAGTAATTAATGCCTGAAGACCAACGTTATACATTGAACCTGAACAGCGTAACATCGCCATCCTTCATAACATAATCCTTGCCCTCGGAACGTAACAGGCCGCGTTCTTTGGCTGCATGATAGGAACCTGCCTTTATCAGATCGTCATAGGTAACTACTTCTGCCCGGATAAAACCACGCTCAAAGTCGCTGTGTATTCTACCAGCGGCTTTTGGTGCTTTCGTGCCTTTTTCAATTGTCCATGCCCGGACTTCCGAATCTCCAATCGTCAGGATACTGATAAGCCCCAGTAGCCTGTAGCTAACCTTAATCAGGCGTTCCAACCCGGATTCGTTCAAGCCCAGCTCCTGAAGGAACAATTGCTTTTCATCATCGTCAAGCTGTGCAATCTCCTCTTCAATCTTTGCGCAGATGATCATTACACCGGCGTTTTCCTGATCGGCGCAGGCTTTCAACTCTTTGACATACAAGTTGTCATCCGGGTTATCCAGATCGTCTTCCGATATATTGGCGCAATACAACAACGGCTTGGAGGTTAATAAAAACAGCTGCTCGGTATATTTCTTCCATTCCTCATCCATGGGCATGGAGCGTATAGGCTGATTCTTCTCAAGGTGATGTTTGATTTTTTCAAGGAATTCCAGCTCAATCAGATATTTTTTATCTCCGGATTTAGCTTGTTTATTCACCCGTTCTATCCTTTTCTCCAGCACCTCCAGATCGGCAAAAATCAATTCCAGTTCAATTGTTTCTATATCGCGTGCCGGACCAATCGAACCGTCCACATGGACGACGTTCGGATCTTCAAAACAACGGACAACATGAATGATTGCATCCACCTCGCGGATATGGGAAAGAAACTTATTACCCAAACCTTCGCCTTTGCTCGCCCCTTTCACCAGTCCTGCAATATCTACAAACTCAATCGAAGTATGAACAACCTTCTTCGGGTAATATATCTCACCCAGCTTATCCAGTCTTGGATCGGGGACTGTGACGATCCCGACATTTGGATCGATGGTACAAAAGGGGTAATTCGCGCTTTCGGCACCCACTTTTGTAATCGCATTAAACAGGGTACTCTTTCCAACATTCGGGAGCCCAATAATACCAAGTTTCATTATATTCTTCCTCTCATCGTGTTCTGGTTCAGTCGATTACCAGACTCTATTTCAGGCGAACACCATATATCTTCTTTGCATAGGTTCCAACAACGACCATGTCATTGTAAATAGCCGGGGAGCCCTCTACATTGGCCCCGACAGAGATTGTGTCCAGAATTTTGCCGTTTTTCGGATCCATTAGATGCATATCTCCTTTAAAATCACAAAAAACCATATAGGTTTTTCCATCTTCTGCGAGGAAATCTACAGGTGAACTCCAACTATAATATGTGAGATCCTTAACCCATATTTCCTCACCGGTTGTTTTATCCAGGGCTACCATTTTTCCGCTTTGCGTGTCACCTGTTTTGCTGACATTAAAAATGACCATGTTTGAAATGTCGTTTTTCCCTAAAACCGGAGTGGAAAGCAATCCGCCGTTAACCCCGGATTGGTAGATGCATCTGTAACTCTTCTCCCAGATCAGTTCGCCGGTCAACGCATTCAGCTTTCGAAGCTGACAGTCAGCGTAAGCGGGCTTGGGAAGGTCAAGACACCGTAAATCCACCTCGTTGCCCGTATAGATGAAGACGCCCTCATCGGTTTCCTCCAATACGATGGTACTGTCGGTATCATCCTGAACATTGTAAATCCAAACAGGCTCCAAGGTGTTGATATCAATACATTGCAAAAGACCGCCGTTATCAACAAGATACAGATAGTTTCTGAAAAAAACAGGGGAATTTTCATATCCGATATTAGGATCAAATGGGGGCTCGTAACGGTATTTTGTTACTTCAGGGCTAATGGAGAGTTCACCGTTGCTCCTGTTGAACTGTGTATTCATTTTAATTCTGTAAAGAAGGCCATTTTCGCCGGGCATTATGAGCGTGTCTGTATGCCTGTCCAGTAAAGCAGAAGGATCGAATGCGCCCCAAACCCGGAAAGCTTCTGGTGTGGTACCGTTTATCGAATAGATTTCCTTTTGATCAATTAAACTGAAAATACGGTATTCATGGTATGCCGCATTTGTTCCGTTCTGGTTCAAGCCCTGGCCGGTATACAGAATAGGGTATCCCCTTGGATCAATCATTCCCGTGCCCTTCGTAGAATATCCAATATGGATGGGATCTCGGGTTGGCTTCCCGTCCATCAGGTTAAGGAAATAAATATTTCCATCCAGTGTTGGGTATATAACCTCCACCAGGTCGGTGTTTTTTTGGGATGGATCTATATTCATCAGGTTTCTGACATCCTCTTCCCAGTGTATGATTAATGGCTGCCCGGTCCAGCCCACTCCTGGCCAATAAGTATTTGCATAGCTTATTGAACCGATGTCCTTTGTCCAAACCAGCTCCAACTTCTTTTCCAAGAGACTGCATGTGCCGAAAGAAGCATTGTCTCGGTAATGATTGCCTCTGAAGGTGGTAATCCCTTCAACATCAGTGTAGTCTGCGGCAGAGCCAAATAAAATACCCGGGTTTTCTACAGGGGAGGTTACCACATCATGCCCAAGAAAATGCCAGAAATTTAAGGTAACATCTCCAAATATCTTTTTCTTTGCGTAGTCGGGCAAGGCATTATCACCGTTGTAAACCGGCAGAATATCCGGGTTAATGTCGATAGGTTCCATTCCAATCGATGGAAGATTAACAGCAACAGTTTGCAGGGCAGGAACTTCTGTCGGATCGGGTCCGGTCGGCTCTGGTATGGAAGTTGGCGCCCCACTGCCTGTGGAATCCGGTGCAGGCGTAATACTTGCGGGCTCGTCTCCGGTAGCGTTCGTGTTGGAAGGTTTTCCAGATGTTAAAACTAATGCTATGGCGGCGAGAATTGTAAAGAAAAGTAAAATAAAAAAAACACGTTTAATTTTCATTTGTTCATCCTCAAGCTGTGTGCGAGATAAATAATCTCTCGTAACCTTGATTGTTCCTTTCCATAAATATGTAGTGAATTGCTGCAACTTAATTATTTTAGCATAAAGGTACAGTTGATTCAATAAAGTCAATCAGTATTCAGGCAGGTAAATCCAGAATAGTCAAACCTATGTAACACAACTGCAAAAAACCTCAAAGTATTTCAGTTCCTAAAGTTTTTTGGCCCTCGCATCTAAGAATACACTTCAGGTGGCCCTTGGGTCAGCCAGTGGTCTTAGGAGAATTTGATAAAAATATGATTTTGTCCTAATGAAGTTGATGTAAAAATTCGAAAAATATATTAAGGGAAATGGTATGGAAAATGTATCAGGCGAAAATGCCCGAAAATAAGGTTTTTATTTGTTTCAGCGCAAAAGCTGGAATTGACAGGTAAATATTTTTATAGTATTATTATATTCAGCACTTAGCAATACTATGAAAAAATAGTTAACGAGTTTACATAATATAAGTTGTATTAGACAGATTACAGGATTTGAATTGAATATTACCACATAATGGGCATATAAATATATATATATATATTTAATATGATAAATATCCATAATTAGCTTGAAGGACAAGCTCAAATTTTAGGGGGTGCCAATTATGTTTAAAAAATGGTGGTTTTATGTGATTCTGGCGGTGGTTATTATTCTCATAGCTGTTCCGCTGGGAACCATCATCCGATTAAACAAATCCGTTTACGACTTAAGCTTTAATTATGAAGAAGTAAAAGTTGATGATCTACTGACGGAGATTGCGAAGAAGAGTTTATACTACGACGCGGAAACCAAGACATTAGAGGTTGAGATCAATCAGGACTTAATCAATTCAATCCTTAAGGATCAGCTTGCACAATTGGATTTAGGGCTTCCAGAGAAATTTAGTATCCAAGCTGCAGCATTCAAAACAGCTGATCAGCGTCTCTACATAAACGCCAAATACGGCTCCATTAATCTTCCTGTCAGCGCATTAGTACATATCGAACCCAATGAAACGGGAATAAACATTTATGCAGACAGCATTAATCTAGGCGATAAGAAAGCCCCCGGTTATATTGCAAATCAAATACCGGTGGATCAATTAAGATTTTCTCTGAATTATGCGGATTTTGGCGTACCGCAGATATTCACAATTACAGATGTAAAATACGGAACAGGAAATGTTAATGCATTCATTCAGCTTGATGTTGAAGCAATAAAAGCATTGGCCAGAGATTACCGCAATGAGCTTG
>JAAYKJ010000189.1 GCA_012522505.1 Clostridiaceae bacterium | reverse complement strand
ACGGAAAGCAATATTTCCATACTTTTACAATAGCACATAACACAAGAATTTCAAGTGTACTTTACGTTTAGGTATATGTTAATTTATGATGGCGCCACAGGGGTATCGCGGCTACATCGAAGCGCGCCCGGTCCGCCAAATAAGCAAATAGAAAACATGTTTGTCGTCATAATAATGGCGCTCGGTTTATCCTTGCGTCATTTTTCACTCAAATATCGCAAGGGAAGTCAAGAACCTGTCGCGCTTTTCTCTATAATTTAGAGCGGATGGTGTCATGTGCCATAAGAAAAATATCGGGAGGAGATCAAATGGATACATTTATCGAAATAAAGGGAGCGCGGGAAAATAACCTTAAAAACGTCTCGCTGCGTATTCCCAAGAACAAGCTGGTGGTATTTACCGGCCTTTCGGGAAGTGGTAAATCAACGCTTGCGCTGGATACCCTTCAAAAAGAGTGTCAGAGGCAATATATGGAATCCATGGGTTTGGTAACAGATTTCATCAGCAAGCCAAAGGTTGACGCCATTATCGGCCTGTCCCCATTCATCATGCACACCGTTAAATAGCCCGAACGCAGGCCGTTCAGCTTTGCGGACAGGTTCATCTGCTTCTTCGACAGCTTCTGCTGCAGAAGAGCCGTGGCTATTGAAAAAACAAACATGACCAGAATGACAAACACACCCGGTATTACCAGCGCAGGTGCAAAGCTTTTCATTTGAAATATATACACAAAAGAAAAAAGACTGAGAACCCTGTGGTAAGAACCGTATCCGAAAGCAAGGATACAGCAAGCTTCAATCATTTTTATCTGCATATACTTGTAAAGGAATTTCCCCAAGCAAAATTTATATTTACCATCCGGGACTGTTATTCGTGGGTCAACTCATTTCTCAGGATGATCTCCCGATGGAAAAAGCATTTTCTTGATATCGGTCTGGATATGCCGGACTGGATGCTGAACTACGGCAGAATTCTCTTCGGAGAATATGACTGGAATTGGTTCAACTCATATCAGGCTCTTCAGGAACACCTGGATCCGCTCGTAGAAATGTTTATTAAAAGCTGGGGAAATCTTAACAAGCGGATACTCGATCTGTTGCCGCCTGAAAGATCCCTGATCCTTCGTACCTCGGACATTTCCCGGAGCCAGACCAAACTTGCCGATTTCATCGGCATCCCTGCGGCTACCCTGACAGAACATCACCATATCAACATGGCACCGGACAGCATAAACATATTGGAAGACTACGACAGAGAAAAATTCGACGAGCTCTGCTATCATTATGCAAAACCGGTAATTGACAGGCTTGAATCTCTGAAAAACTCAAGACAACACATTGATCAGATTGAAGAGGAGGGAGGCATGGAGCAGCTGCCGACCTCAAAATATTTCTGTTGTCTGGAATATTAGTAAAGGTTTACCAAAGCTTTAATTCTTGATAAACATTCATACCTATAAAAAAGTCGAAAAGATTTTCTTCCATCACCGATTTTGTTATGTTATGATATATTCATTCCCTTGGACAAGGAGGCGATATTGGTGGAAGATAAAACCTTTGAATTACTGGAAAAGATGTATTATGACATAAACAAAAAGTTCGATGCAGTAAATGAAAAGTTCGATGAAGTAAATAAAAAGTTCGATGCAGTAAATAAAAAGTTCGATGCAGTAAATGAAAAGTTCGATGAAGTAAATAAAAGATTTGATACGTTGGAAGCTAAGATTGATCAAAAAGCAGATAAAACAGATATTGTCCGTCTCGAAAACGAACATGGTCAAAAGCTTGATGTTCTGTTTGACGGTTATACGCAAATATATGAAAAACTCAAGGAACATGACAAGCGGTTCGATGAGCAGGATAAACGATTTGAGCGAATCGAAATGAATTTAGTTACATTATCACAGAAAGTAAGCAGCCACGATTCCAAACTTGAAGTCCTTGAAGAATTGGTATTTAACCCATTCCCTGATTCCCCGTCTAAAGCGTAATCGGGATCGAAAAACGGAAGGTGGTGCCTATTCCTACACGGCTTTCCACTTCAATGTATACTGGTTACAAGCTCTTTTCTGGAGTTTTCCTCCTGCTGTTGTTTTTCCAAAGAATCCTTCAGCCTGTCCTTCATGGCATTAAATGTTTGACTGAACCTTCCAATCTCATCGTTTTTAGCATATTTAACGGTGAAGTCCAGATTTCCCTCAGCGATTTTTTCAGTCGCCTCTTTCAGCTCCTTAAGCGGTACCAGGATAGATCTTGACAACAGCCAGACAGAAAAGCCCATTGTTAGGATAAAAGTAATTATTCCAAGAGACAGACACAGAAATAATAAAGTAAGAATCTTCCGGATAGCATTTTCCACAACCCAATATTCATTATAGGTAAGAAAAACGGTTCCCACAATCTGATTATCCAGAATTACCGAAAAAGAATAACGGCTGTTTCCCTCAGTGCTTTCATTAACGCTCAGCCCGTACATTTGAGAGGACAGCTCTGTTGTTTTTCCGATTTCTTCAGAATTATCCGAATCATATAAAACTTTTCCGTAAACATCCGATATGTGTATTATACTGCTGTGCGAGAGTCTGCATTTTTTGATTGAAGACGGGATAATCGGAAACATGTGAAAAATTATTCATCCTTTCATCCTGAATATTCTCAATAGCGGGGGTTTTATCGGATAACTGTTGTAATTGAGAATCTTTGTCCAGCTGTGATACCAGAAGTCCTATAGAAATAAAAAACACCACGACAGGTAGGACGGTAACCGGCACAAATGCTAAAAGCAGACTTTTGTGGCTGCCAGAATAGAAAGCAGGATATAGGTGATGATTGAAGCACCTGCTTTTATCCATTCCATAGCGGGTTGATGCACAAAAAAGTAAATACCGTAAGTTAAATAGCTATTTACAAAAAGCTTTAATGAAGATTTTCAATCTCCAACATGGTAATATTCATTTTCCAACCTCTCGGTGATTCATGATGGTATTATCGTAAACGATCAATCTTTATTTTCCATGGTGAAAAAATGATCAAATTATTAACAATGTATATCCTGTTTGCTATGCATCTGTCCTTAATGGGATTAAACAGCTTATCTTTATCGTATTGCAATATTTCCATCGGATTTTGACAAAGATACAGATTTTTTATCAAAAAGAAGATATAATAGAGAAGGAAAACCTTCTCCGAAGGAACCACAACCACCTTGCAGCCGTAATGCATCGGAAGATGTCATCAGCAACAGCAGCAGACAGGGAGGATCAGCATATGGATACAGTTTCTGCGAATGATTACCTTTTGCATGTTCTTCAAATGAGCCGTGAAAAGACAAATATTGCTTCAGGGTTCAGGGGTGTTTATCTGGAAGTGGCCAAGCTTGAGATTGCCCGTCGAGGGCTGCAAAGCGAGAAACCGGACATGGCACGGATACAGGCTGCGCTGAACCGAATTCGTGATCGTGACGATATGGCAGACTTTGTGATCCCGGCTCTGATACGAATATTGAAGGAGTACAGGAGCATGTTGGATGCTTCGGTCATTAACGAAATCGAAGAGACGCTTGTGGGTTTCCGGTACTGGCTGGATGAACCGGGAGAGATTAATGCTTGCTATTTTACCGAAAACCATCAGGTGTTGTATCACAGTGCTGAAATCCTGGTGGGTGAATTATTCCCGGACAGAGTATTTCCGTCTGATGGTCATACAGGCTCATGGCACCGGCAACATGGAATAACCTTCCTGAACAGGTGGATGGACTGGCGCGAGCGCGTTGGCTTCAGTGAATGGTTTTCCAATTATTACACGGAGGATATTCTGGCACTGCTGGTTCTTCATTATTATGCAGAGAACGAAACCATCCGAATTCGCAGCAAAGCACTGATAGACACCCTTCTGCTGGATATTGCGGTTAACACTTTTGAAGGTAACTGGGCAGGCTGCCAGGGGAGAACCTATGTGCCGTTCCTGGTGGAGCCTGCATTTGAATCCATCAGCCCCATCTGCAGAATGTATTGGGGAGAAGGCTCCATAGACGGCGGTCTCTCCGACTGTGCAATCATGCTGGCGGTTTTTGAGTATCAATGCCCTAAAGCTATTGCGGCGATCGGAAGAGATAAACCTGCGGTAATGATCAACCGCGAACGGATGAGCCTTGATGTGAAGGAGGCAAGCGAGTACGGCGTTGATCCTTCCGACTTTGATAACATCATGTTTTTCTGGGGTCAGCAGACCTATGATGCCAGAGAAGTCATTCAAAACTCAGCCCGGGTCATGACGCCATCCAACTGGATGAACGAACGTATTAACGCGTATCTGGAAAAATATACGCTTTGTGATACGGCGAATATCCCCACTGATGATGATCCGGATTTTACAGCGTTAACCCAGGTGAACCTTTATACCTATAAAACCCCCGATTACATCCTCAGTTGCGCGCAGGATTACCGAAAGGGAAAACCGGGCTACCAGCAGCAGATCTGGGGTGCCTTTCTGGGCGGAAGGGCCAGGGTTTTTACAAATCACATGGGCTCGTATGAATACCGCGATCGCCCCAATTTCCTCGCTGGAAACAGCTATATGCCGCGAGCCTGCCAATATGAAAACGTATTAGTCTGTATTTATCGCATACCGGCGGATCATACCCGCTGTCTGGAAACCCATGCATTTTTCCCTAAGCAGGAATTTGATGAGGTGATCGAACAGAATGGATGGGTATTCGGTCGCAGAAAAAATGCCTATATCGCGTTGAAATCCATGAATCCGGCTCACTGGAAATCTCCTGATATCAATCTGTTCAAAGAGGTATACCAGGACAGTACCCTTGCAGAAGAGCGTTTCAGACAGGCAAAGCCAATGATTTACCATGCTGACGGACACGCTAACGTATGGGTGGCTGAGATTGGCAGCAAAGCCCAAAACGGTAGTTTCGAAGCCTTTGTAAATAGTATTGCGAAGGCTGTGGTGGAGGGGAATTCAATAGCATGCAGCTACCATTCGCCATCCCAGGGCTGGATTAGTTTTGGATGGACTCAGCCGCTTATAGTGAATGGCAGAGAAATCAGGATTCAGGGCTATAAACGCTACGACAACCCATATTGTCAGGCAGAGTTCAACACAAGGGAGCTTACTGTCCGTCGCGGCAGTGAAGTTTTCGGGATTCGATAAGACACACGGCTAAGGCCTTGTACTGTCGCAATAACATATTGTGCTAATACGGCGGTAAAATAATGGAAAGCTTAAACTGGAGGATGATATGCGAGAATGTTGAGAAATGTGGAATTATTTATGAAACTGATTCCAAAGAATATACCCGTTCAAAATGCGCCATAGGTCTGTACCTGATTTGTGGTTAGTTCACTTTTATACAAGTTGTCGTTATATTTTTTAACAAGTGCATAAAAAAAACATATGCTGTTTACCAATCGGTAAAATTATAAGCTACTTTCCGAGATCCTTCCAACATATATTTTGGTACTTCAACTATTTGACCGTGTAAAATATATTGACAATCACTGTATGTAGGGCATAGAATAGGGTTAATAAATAAAGGCGATGAAAAGGACAAGTAAAACATTTGGTTCTGCAGAGAGAAAATGTCACCGGCTGAAAGCGTTTTTAGAAACCTATGTTTGAAAAACCACCCTGGAGCTGCAACGCACAAATCCACAGGAGAGTATGCGCTGCCGGTAATTCCGTTATCATATTCGAGTGACAGCACTGCCTAAAATAAACTGTTTTTGTTTTTGGCGTGGGTTTAGTATCTGTTTAGAAAACCGATGTGCTGTAATTTGGGTGGAAACGCGATTAACCTCGTCCCATATTGGACGGGGTTTTATTGTTGCTTCTTCCAATACCATACCTGAAACAAACCGCATGGTTGTTTCTTTAGACGGTTGCCTTCAGGAGGCAAAACACCAAAGTCGCGATGCTTTATTTTCTATGTATATGTACCTTAAGCTCAAGCCGTGTAAAACCGGCAAAAGAGGAGGAAGAAATGAGAAGAGTATTATTCATAAAAGCCGGTCTAACATTCGACGACAATTTAATAAGCTTCTCCAACAATGCGGGAACCATAACCCGTAGTTGATCCATGTAAATGTGCAGCATTACGTAAAAACACGAATTTTCGTTTGCAATGAAAGGTTGAACTGTCAGAGAAAGAAGGAACCCGCACATGACTATTGTAACGGATTCAGGAATTTGATGATGAACGTATTTGATCAGGAGGAGAAATTTATGGAACAGAATAAAATGGATCATATAGAACTGGGAAAACAACTGGATTTTTTTATGAAGCATCCCGATGTCGGACAAGGGCTGGTGCTCTGGAAGCCACATGGTGCAATGTTCCGGTATTTATTGGAGAAATTTAGTAAGGAAGCACATGTATTGAACGGGTATCAATGGGTGAGTACGCCGCATATTGGCAAGGCAAATTTATGGGAGACGTCGGGGCATCTGGAATTTTACAAGGATTCCATGTACAGTCCGATGGACATCGATGGTGAGCCGTATTATCTAAAGCCGATGAGCTGCCCGTTCCATGTTATGGTTTACCAGGATGGCATCAAATCATACAGGGATTTGCCCATACGTCTTGCAGAAATTGCGCCGGTATACCGGTATGAGCTGTCCGGTACACTGCATGGGCTGACACGGGTGAGAGGATTTACGCAAGACGATGCTCATATTATTGCAACGCCAGAACAAATGGGTGATGAAATTCAAAAAGCGCTTGATTTTTCGCTGTATATCCTAAGAAAATTTGAACTGAAACAATTCAAAGCATATATTGCCACAAGAAATGATGAAAAGTATATTGGAGATCCTGATGAATGGATAAATGCAGAGAAGCTCCTCACAATGGCAGTTGAGAATGCTGGTCTTGATTACGAAATCGATGCAGGTGGCGGTGCTTTTTACGGGCCGAAGATCGATCTGAAGCTTATGGATAACCAAGGGCGGGAATGGCAGTGCAGTACAATACAGTTTGATTTTAACATTCCGCAGCGATTTTCCATGAGCTATATCGGGCAGGATGGTCTGAAGCATACACCGATGATGGTGCACCGGGCGCTTTTTGGCAGTGTGGAGCGATTTACAGCAATGCTCATGGAGCACTTTAATGGACAGTTTCCGGTATGGTTGGCTCCAGTTCAGGCCAGAATACTGTTGATATCTGAAGAACAGCTTGATTATGGCGAGTTTATATTGAATACACTAAAGAAAAAAGGTCATCGGGTAGAACTGGATTCAAGCAATGAGACTTTAGGGATGAAGGTAAGGAATACACAAATTGCAAGAATTCCTTTGATGCTGATAATTGGGGAAAAGGAAAAACAGGATGGCCTTGTAACTGTAAGATATTTACGGCAAAAAAAGCAGCAGACCATGAAACTGGATGACTTTCTACAATTGCTTGTCATGGAGGAGGCTAAAGGGAAGGCAGAGGTTATCTTTTAGTAAAAGCTTTATGTAATCGAGGGGTTGACGATAAAGCTAATATATACATGCAACGAAGGATCTCCATAAGCCCTGAAATGTTTCTGAATAAAATCATGTTCACCGGCACATGCAATTAAACGAAGACATAAAATAGTATAGAAATATATGCGTTGACAAGGAGTGAGCCTATGAACGGCTATTATCATTATCAGGAACAAGGTGATGATTATGGAATGCATTGCCCCTATCGCGATACTTGCCCCATGAGGGCCCAATGCCCATACTGCCCATATCAGATGGAGGAAAATGGCTGGATGAATCCAGGGTATTACGGCAATATGAGTATGAATATGCCGATGGAGCATTCTTTAATGGGAAATCCTGAACCCATACTGTGTCCGTATCAAAATATGCCCTGGGAGGAATATGGCTATGAGAACCTTTATCCGATGGCAAATAACGCAATTGTAAATAAAGGAATGGGAAGTTATAATCACTATCCAAAAAGCCCGGAGTATAATCGATTCGGGTATGTTGGTTCAGAAGAAAACATTAACAGTCCTTGGGCAAACAACCAAATGTTTGGGCACGATTCAACATCATATCCATATCAATAAGAGAAGGCACAAGAACACGCGGAAGCTGAGTAATCGGTACATGTAGTTGGATTAACCAGTCAGCTTCCGCTTCTTTTTATAGGGTACAGACTATCTCAGCACACCATGCTCAAATGCCTATCCTGACATATAGGCAGGCTGTTGTCTATACAGGATGGGTGAGTAACAGTTACTATTGCACATCTATCTCTCATCAGATACTCCCGAACAGTGACGTGAGTAACGTTCATGGGAAACGAACAAAAAATTCGCACCTTGACATCTCTCTGATTTGACAATATAATGGATCCGTAGGATGGTAAAACGGAAGCGACAAGTTATATTGTTAACTGTATTGTTTTTTAAGCGATGCAGTCTATTCTGTTTCCAGAACCCCCCTACGGGTTTTTTTTATTGTATTTTTTGAGGAGGGTTTTGATGTGAAAGTAAATCGATTTTCAAAGTGGTCTGTTCCGGTCAAAGTTCTTTTAGTTCTTGTTTTTCTTGCAATTCTTACAATTCAGGCAGGATGTGTTGGCTCTGTTTCGGCGTCCAAATCTGAGACGATCGAGTTAAAGCTGGCTCATTTTTTCCCTGCTACACATCCCGCAGAAACCGAGTTGGTACAGGGTTGGGCAAAGGCAGTTCATGAAGCTACAGATGGAAAGGTTGTTATAACCAGTTATCCGGGTGAGACCTTATTCAAGGCTGCTGATATTTACGACAATGTGGTTGAAGGCGCGACCGATATTGGGTTATCATGCTTTTCGTACAATATTGGACGTTTTCCGGAAATGGAAGCATTTGAACAGCCGGGTATTGTTTATAAAAACTCGAAGGTGGCCAGTGAGGTGGCCTGGGAAGGTTTTAAGGAACTGAACCCTAAGAGCGTGAATGACACAAAGATGATGATGATCATAGCAACCGGTCCTGGCGATTTGTTTACAAAAGCACCTGTAAGTAAACTGGAAGATATCGTTGGTAAGCAGATCAGAGCTACAGGGTTAACCGCTGAAACGCTTACGATGACCGGAGCAGTTCCGGTTGGAATGCCACAGTCCGAAGCCTATGAAGCTTTGCAGAAGGGCATTGTGGATGGTAACCTTGCACCGATTGAAGTGCTGAAGACATGGAAACATGGAGAAGTTGCTGATTATATAACCAGGACTCCATTTTTATACAATAACCTGTTTTACATTACGATGAACCTTAAGAAATGGAACGCTTTACCGGAAGAAATCCAAGAAGCCATCACAGAGGCCACAGAAAAATTCCATGAAGAGGTTGGTATCGGTCTGTGGGACAAACAGAACGGTGAAGCGCTAGAATGGGCAACCAAAACTCAAAATATGAATGTTATCGAACTGTCGGAAGAAGAAACAGCAAGGTGGATACAAGCTGTTGAGCCCATGATCGACAAGTATATCGCAGCTAAAGGAGAAGAGGGCCAAAAAGCGATAGATACGGTGAAACGACTTGCTGATAAATATAATAATGAGTATTAAGCAGTAAAGACTCTTATTATGGCGATGCTTCAATACCGCAAGGCCCGCACGTATGGACGTTCTGTTCTTTTTCTGTCAGGCCTTGCGGATTATTATGGGCATGTCAGCTTATGGAGGTACGCGAATGAATAAATTTGAAAGCATTGTTACAAAAACAAGCCGGGTTTTGGATACGATAGCAGGATGGGGTATTGTACTAACCATGATTCTGGTGATTTCCAATATATTTCTAAGAAGTATTCTGAACAGCCCCATTCAGGGGATCTACGAATATGTTGGATTTATAACAGCTGTGGTTATTGCCTTTGGGCTTGCCTGGTGTGCAATACAGAAGGCACACATCGCTATTGAGTTTATTGTAGAAAAGTTTCCACAAAAGCTACAACACGTTATCGATATCTGTACTGGTTCTCTGGTAACACTCTTCCTGCTGTTTTCCAGCTACCAGGTCGTTCGTCATGGCTTGAAGGTTATGGCAAGTGGTGAGGTATCAGCAACCTCGCAGATGCAGTTTTATCCGTTCATCTTTATGGTGGCACTGGGGCTGTTACTATTAAGTTTGGCAGAGCTCATGAATGTATTAAAGGGGGTAATGCGAAAATGACACCAGTTACAATAGGCATAATAGGCGTTGTTCTACTTCTGATTTTGATTGCGCTGAAAATACCCATTGCCTATTCCATGTTTGCAGTAGGTTTTCTTGGGTTTTCTGTTTTGGTTTCACCTTCAGCTGCATTGAATATGGTTTCTACAGAGATTTTTTCAAACTTCTCTTCCTATAACCTAAGTGTTATCCCTATGTTTGTCTGGATGGGCTTTATCGCATATTATTCAGGGGTTGGATCCAATCTGTATGCAATCGCTTACAAATTGATGGGCAAGCTTCCAGGCGGTCTGGCAATAGCAACGCAAGCTGCATGCGCGGTTTTTGGAGCAATTTGTGGTTCCAATACAGCTACCGCAGCAACGATGGGTGCTATCGCTCTTCCGGAAATGAGGAAATACGGTTATGATGATTCGCTTTCCACGGCTAGTGTTGCAGCTGCAGGTGCTCTTGGTGTTTTGATACCGCCAAGCGTTATTTTCATTGTTTATGGTGTTGCAACAGAACAATCCATCGGCAAGCTTTTCATATCGGGTATTGTGCCCGGAATTTTACTGACATTGTTCTATATTGCCATTATCATTATTCTTGTGAAAAAAAATCCTTCTCTTGCACCTGTCAGTTCTGGGGAAAGCAATAGCATTGATGGTTCATTTTTGCAAAGTGGCATACCTGAAGTACTGTTTACCTTTATCATTTCCCTTGGTGGGTTGTTTGCAGGTTGGTTTACGCCTACAGAAGCAGGAGCGGTCGGGGCAGGGAGTATCCTCTTAATTACCACATTGAGAAGACAATTAAAATGGGAAGGATTCATGAAGTCTTTGAAGGATACAACAAGGACAACAGCAATGATTATGTTGCTGGTAGCAGGAGCCATGGTTTTTGGAAGATTTATCGCAGTCAGCCGTTTACCTTATGAGATGGCAAGTTGGGCTGCAAACCTGGACATGCCTCCATTACTTGTGATGATAGTTATCCTCGCAATTTATATGATCCTGGGCTGCTTTATAGATGCATTGGCTATGGTTCTGCTAACAGTACCGATCTTTTATCCTATCGTAGTGGATGTGTTGGGTTACAGCCCGATTTGGTTTGGAGTAATTATTGTTATGGTGGTTGCGATGGGGGTAATCACGCCGCCTGTAGGAATGAACGTTTTCATCATTAAAGGGGTGGCGAGTGATATTCCGCTGGAAAAGATATTCAAGGGTGTCTGGCCTTTTCTCTTCGCACTTCTTGCGTGTATTCTGTTGTTACTATTATTCCCGTCCCTGGTGACATTTCTGCCTGATTTGGTGGAAAGCTGACACAGCGCTGCTGTTCACACGGGTGGTTAACTCACGCCACCCGCTAGCTATTTTTGGGTGCGAACAGTAACGACGCAAAGTCACAACAGTCAGTTCTGTAACATAGCAATTTTGCAGCTGTTCTTAAATTCTGACACAACAGTTGGCACGATGCATAGATGCATTAATATCAAAGAATAATCCTAAGAATTTCGTGTATATATAGATTGTAGAGCAGATGATTGGAGATTATCCATATGCTGAAGCTGAACAGGAAATTAATAGGGATTGCACTATGCGTAATAGCGGTTGTCATGTTAGGGTATTTTTTCATTAGCGATGAAATTAAAGCTGTTAACGGTGGCGCCAAGGTTATTCCAATATACTGTGTGGAAAACAAAGAGAATAAGGTTGCCATAACCTTTGATTGTGCTTGGGGTGCAGATGATATTCCGGTGATCTTGAACATATTGAAAGAAAACGATGTAAAGGCTACATTTTTCCTTGTGGGTGAATGGGTAAAAAGAAACCCGGAAGAAACAAAAATGATTGCTGAACAAGGTCATGATGTTGCAAATCACTCAGAAAACCATTTTAAAATGAGCGCACTGAACCGGGAAAAAATTAAGACGGAGATTACCAGCTGCACAAAAACGATTGAGGAGATCACCGGACAAACGCCGAATCTATTCAGGGCACCCTATGGTGATTATAACGACAGTGTTATATCCATCGCAAGACAAGCAGGATATTATACAATACAGTGGAGCATTGATTCACTCGATTGGAAACCGGGGATCTCTAGGGAAGCAATCCTTCAAAGAATCTCAAACGCAAAAAGTGGTGATATTATTTTATTTCATAATGATACGCCACATACAGAAAAAATATTGGGAGATGTCATTCATATCCTCAGGCAGAAGGATTTGACGCCTGTACCAGTATCGGAATTAATTCTAAAAGAAAATTATGAGATACAGCATGATGGACGCCAAGTACCTGAGAAATGAACGATGGCATGAATGGTGAATTATTCCATAAAAACCGCGAAGATTATAAAAACGGTTTACAAACAGAAGTATCAGTGATACTATTACAAATGATTATCTGACATGTTTAAAACGAAACGGAGGATAAGAATGGCGAAGTATCTGGTTATTGTAGAGTCACCGGCCAAAGCAAAAACAATTAAAAAGTATCTGGGGTCGAGTTATAAAATAAAAGCTTCCATGGGTCATGTTAGGGATCTTCCCAAGAGTCAAATCGGTGTAGATATCGTTAATAATTTTGAGCCAGAGTACATCAATATCCGTGGAAAGGGCGAATTAATTTCAGAGCTTAAAAAAGAAGCAAAAAGCGCAGATAAAGTTTTTCTAGCAACCGACCCTGACCGCGAGGGGGAAGCGATTTCATGGCATCTTGCACATCTTTTTAATATCGATCATAGTAAAAAATGCAGGGTAACATTTAATGAGATAACGAAAAATGCGGTTGTCATGGCTGTCAAGTCACCCCGACCAATTGATATGAATCTGGTAGATGCTCAGCAGGCAAGACGGGTATTGGACCGGATTGTTGGTTATAAAATAAGCCCCCTTCTATGGCGGAATGTAAAAAAGGGGTTAAGCGCGGGCAGAGTACAGTCTGTTGCTACGAAAATAATCTGTGACCGTGAATACGAAATCGAAGCTTTCATCCCGGAAGAGTTCTGGAGGATCGAGGCGAAGCTTCAGAAGGATGATGAAAATACCTTTATTTCTAAATTTCATGGCATAAAAAATAAAAAACTTGAACTGAAGAAAAAGGAAGATGTAGATAAGGTTTTACAAGGGATTCAGAATGCGGATTTTACTGTCAGTAAAGTCAAGCGCGGGGAGAAAAAACGCTCTCCTTCACCTCCTTTTATTACCAGTACGCTGCAACAGGAAGCAGCCCGAAAATTTGGTTTTTCTACGAAAAAGACAATGATGCTTGCTCAGCAGCTTTATGAAGGCGTTGAGATTGAAGGAGAAGGATCGGTCGGTCTTATTACCTATATGCGTACCGATTCGATACGTGTTTCCGAAGGGGCGATTACACAGGCACGTGAATATATAGAAAGCAAATATGGTCAGAACTATTTACCCGAGAAACCCAGGGTTTTTAAAACCAAAAAATCCGCCCAGGATGCCCATGAGGCAATTCGTCCGACAACTCCGGACCTTCCCCCAGAGCGGGTAAAGGGTTCTCTGCAGCGAGACCTTTTCCGGCTATACAAGCTAATATGGGAACGTTTCATTGCGTCCCAAATGGAAGCCGCAGTTTATGATACCATGGCGGTAGATATTGAGGCCGGTGAATATATTTTTAAGTCTAATGGATCACGAATTTCATTTAAGGGTTTTCTGGTTTTGTATGAGGAAGGTAAAGATGAAGACAACGAAGAAGAAAAGGAATCAATGCTCCCAGAGTTGTCTGAAGGTGAGAAGGTAAAGCCTGTGGAAATAAAACCCAGCCAACATTTCACACAACCACCGCCAAGATACACCGAGGCAACTTTGGTAAAAACATTGGAAGAAAAGGGAATTGGAAGACCAAGTACGTATGCGCCGACGATCAGTACAATTATTTCCAGAGGGTATGTGGTTAAAGACAAGAAGTTATTGCTCCCAACAGAGCTTGGAAAAATTGTAAACAAGCTGATGGAGGAGTATTTCACGAATATTGTAAACATTAACTTTACTGCCAGTATGGAGACTCAACTAGACGCCATCGAGGAAGGAGAACGGCAGTGGAAGGAATTACTGCAGGATTTCTACAACGAATTCGGGAAAACAGTAGAAAAGGCTGAAGAGCAGATCAGTAAGATAGAGCTTCCTGTTGAAGAGTCCGATGAGATATGTGAAAAATGTGGCCGCAGGATGGTCTACAAGATGGGCAGATACGGCAAGTTTTTGGCTTGTCCCGGTTTCCCGGAGTGTAGAAATGCCAAACCTATTCTTGATGATGCAGGGGTTTTGTGCCCCAAATGTGGTGGGAAAATATACAACAAAAAAACCAAAAAGGGAAAGCATTATTTAGGCTGTGAAAACTATCCCAATTGTGATTACTCGTCATGGGACAGGGCATCACATAAAGAGTGCCCTGAGTGCGGGAACTTTATGACACAGAAATACAGAGGGGATAAAATCCAATACACCTGCAGCTTGGAAACCTGTGAAAATATCATCATAGAACCACGCAAAAAGGATGAGTGATTTAGCCAGGAATATACGATAAATGTTATTACGCCCAACCATGGATTGCATGAACAAAAGCAACATGGGTTTAACTTGATCCAATTGTTGTTGTTTTGTAAACGGCAGATTGTGCACTCGCTGTACATTGCCGTTGAAACATGTTGCATGTCAACCCCAGAAACATGAAATAAAAGGGTGCTGTGTAAAATATTGAAACCCCAAACATCGATGAAACCAGATAGGCAAATGTGATACCATAACAGCCAAAGTTTTCAGCATGAAGCCTTTTGCGGTTTTTCAGAAGCAGAAGGAAATATGAAGCAATGGCAATAATATAAAACAATGCCGCAGGTATTCCCAGGCTTGCCGCCAATTGTATTATTTCATTATGCGGCCGGCTGTGTTTAATGCCATCATTCTCATATCGCTGGGTTAAATTTTCAGGCCCGTATCCAAAGAAAGGTTTCTCGAGAGCGTAACGAACCCCGTGTACCCATAATTCCCACCTGTTTGAGCCAGCTTTCATTGAGTTTTCGTTATTATGTATAATGTCGGTAATCCCCTCTGAAAGCTTGGTGGTTTCCTTGTGCAGATAGCTGCTTTGGAAATTGGTTATTATCGATAAGACGATAAAAACAGTGAGTATGATGAGTATTGATACAGAAGCCTTTTTCGCGTAAAGGACAATAAAAACCACGGTAAAGAACAGACCGAACGCCACAGCGAGATAGGGTCCAAAGGAATTGTTTTTGATAAGACCATAAATGAGAATGGAAAAAGACAAAATCCATAAAAGCTTTTCCCAGCTAAATTTCCTTTCAAATAGAGCAAGGGCAGCAGTGGCCATTGACGCCAGGCAAAGATAATAAGCATAATGATTGGAATTAAAGAATATGCCGTTTCGGCTCACCGACAGGAATCGATTCAGAAAGTTGATATTTAGAAGGGAAATAATGCAAAGAAAGGTTGCTGTAGCTGCGAATGATTTCAATATCATGAAACGAAGCTTCGGTTCATTAACCAGATAACCGCAACAGAACAAACCTGCATAGGAGAGATAGGTTAGCAAACCTTCCTTGGTATAGAAATTCCCATGCAATGATAGGTGAAAATTATCTGAAAAGGAACATGACAAGATACTCCAAAGAAGCAATAGAAACAAAAAAAAGGGAACAGGATTCGTTTTGATTGTATACAAAAGCCAACCCTTACCCGTAAACCCTTTCAGATTCTTCGCCGATACAACCAGTGTAACCAACAATCCGATAAACCCGACAAAAAGAAGCAGGGAGTGCAAGTATTCGCCAAGCGTTCCTTGGTTGCTCGGAATATAGAAGGTATCATGATAGGGAAGGAAGAGACTGCGAAGCATGACATACAGCGGTGAAACAGCCATAACCATCAAAAGCCAATACGCAAGCTTAACCAAAGCCTGTGACGGGATATATGCGATCAGTTCCCCTATGCTGTTCATGTCTTTAATATCTTTTCTGAACTGTATTATTCTATCTTGAAGAGTCCTTTTCAATTTACACCTCACCCCAACCCGGCAAACTTCATATTAACGAAGCGAAAGAAAGACTGTTAACTGTGCTGCGGCAGAATGTGTCAGCTTTAGGTTCAAAGACCATTGCGTATAGTTTAATCGGTCTCTCTTGAATAATCCTGCACCATTTTTATCGTACGGTTATAAGAGTTTCGAAGCTTTTCTGCCAGCTTTTCATCAAGCCCCTCAAAAGTTGAGTCTTCAATTGAAGGAATAGGGTAAACCGTATATTTGTGTTTTTTATCCTCGCTGTAACGGTAAACCCAGGTTGGAATGTGCTTTACAGAGACGAGTGAGGTAATTCCGGTTTTCATATCCTTTTCAATAGTAAGGCATACCATCATGCCATCTTCTGTTAGGTCATTGCTCCGTGCAGTTGGGTTGCTTCCACCGATTTGGTTTGACAGATAATTTCCCATACTGTAAACAACATACTTGAGTTCTCCATTTACCTCGTGAATTTCAGAAGGTTCCACAACATGGGGATGGGACCCAAGAATAACGTCAGCACCCCATTGGAACATGTCGTTGGAGAGCTCCTTTTGTTCTTCGGTTGGTTGTTGCCGATATTCAACGCCCCAATGCATCAGTACAAATACCATATCCACCCGCGGGGCCAGGGCTTCGATATCCTTTTGGATTTTATCCCTGTCAATCAGGCTTAGATGGGTATTCCGTTCTTCTTCGGTCAAGTGGTTTTCATTCATATTGCACCCGTAGGTGTAGGACAAAAAACCCACCTTGATTCCGTTCAGATTTTGGATCTTATGGCGTGGTTCGGCTGCATCCTGAAAAGTACCGATAACCTGCATTTTCTCCTGTTTAATGATATTTCTGGATTCCAGCAGGCCTTTCAGCTTTCTGTCCAAGCTATGGTTATTCCCGGTATTAACCATGTCAAAGCCTGTATTGGCAAAGGCTGTCATGATAGCTGGCGGCGCATTGAAAAGGGGATAGCCGGTGTAGTTTTTATCGCTATCCATCACAACTCCTTCAAAACTGATAACAGAGAAATCGGCTTTTTCAACATAGGGCTTTACTTTTTCGAATATATCTGTGTAATCATAGAGCTCGTCGTTTATTTTCCCGGATGCAATAACAGCATCGTGCATGATAACATCGCCTGCAGAAAGAATTGTAGCTGATAAAACAGGAACCGGAGATGGAGTCGGTTCCAGAGTGGGTGAAGGTACCGGTGTGACCGTTATTACCTTTGATGAAGTATCTGCTGTAGATATCTCTATAGCTGTATCACAGCCACTTAACCATACAAAAAGGATTACAAGCAACAAGAATATAAACCTAACCTTAAATCTAACCATAATAGCCCCCCAATAGAGAATATTCTATCACATGGCGGCAACTGGATGCAATGAAAATGAAAAAAATTATCTGAGGTCTTACATCTCTGTCATTTTATGAGTGAAGGTGCTAGAGTGTGAATACGAAAGAAACGTGTCAAGAATCATGAAGATTTTCAAATCATTAAAGTTGAAAATAAGAAGAAAAAACATAGCCACAGTGTATAATAAAATCGGAAGGCTGTCATTTTGAACCAAAAACCAAACGAATTGCGGTAAGGTAAGGATAGCAGTAAACAGCCTTTTATCATGTATGATGGAAAGAGGTGTTTTCATGCCAATGACGATGACACAGAAAATATTGGCTAAGGCTGCAGGGTTGGACAGTGTGAAGCCCGGGCAGTTGGTTCAGGCAAAAGTAGATATGGTTTTGGGTAATGACATAACCGCTCCGGTAGCCATTCACGAGTTTGAAAAAGCTGGATTGGAAAAAGTATTCCATACTGAAAAAATTGCGCTTGTCCCTGATCATTTCACACCCAATAAAGATATAAAATCAGCAGAACAGGTAAAAAGGATGCGAGAATTTGCTCGGAAAATGGGCATTAAGCACTTTTTCGAGGTGGGGCAAATGGGTGTGGAGCATGCACTGCTTCCCGAGCAGGGTTTGGTGGTTGCCGGTGACGTGGTGATAGGTGCAGATTCCCATACCTGCACCTATGGAGCGCTGGGAGCGTTTTCCACTGGAACGGGCAGCACAGATATGGCTGCCGCGATGGCTACTGGTGAGGTATGGCTGAAGATTCCTGAAGCAATTCAGTTCAACCTGATCGGCAAACCTTCCGAATGGGTAAGCGGAAAGGATATCATTCTTCACATCATAGGCCATATCGGAGTAGCAGGTGCCCTGTATAAATCCATGGAATTTACCGGTGACGGTTTGGAGTTTCTGTCTATGGACGACCGTTTTACCATTGCGAATATGGCAATAGAAGCCGGTGCGAAGAATGGCATTTTTGAAGTGGACGAGGAAACTATAAAATATATCCAGGAGCATTCATGCAAGACGTATGAAGTTTTTACCGCTGACAATGATGCGGAGTATCTGAAAGAATACACCATCGACTTGAGTAAGCTTAAACCTACGGTTTCCTTCCCGCATCTTCCTGAAAACACCAGAACCATCGATCAAGTGGGTGAGATTCCCATTCATCAGGTTGTTATTGGGTCCTGCACCAACGGAAGGATGGAGGATATGCGTATTGCAGCGAAAATTCTGGCTGGAAGGAAGGTTCACAGGGATGTCCGCTGCATTGTCATTCCAGCTACGCAGAGAATATGGAAGGAATGCATGCAGGAAGGCCTTTTTGATATATTTGTTGATGCAGGTTGTGCTGTCAGCACACCAACCTGTGGTCCCTGTCTTGGTGGTCATATGGGAGTTCTGGCGGCAGGTGAACGCGCAGTTTCTACCACAAACCGGAACTTTGTTGGCCGCATGGGTCATGCAAAAAGTGAGGTATATCTTGCAAGCCCGGCCATCGCCGCAGCATCTGCAATAACAGGCAAAATATCATCACCTGATGAAGTTATGAAATAGGTTCGTGTATACGAATACATGTTAGCGCGATAGAAGAGAGCGTGAGAAGAAAGGTGAGTCATATGAAGTTTGAAGGAAAAGTAATCAAATATGGTGATAATGTTGATACAGATGTGATTATTCCGGCCCGTTATTTGAATACAAGCGATCATAGCGAACTGGCAAAGCATTGCATGGAAGATTTGGATGCCACCTTTGTTACAAGGGTAAACAAAGGCGATGTCATGGTGGCGGGGTATAATTTTGGTTGCGGGTCATCTCGAGAGCATGCTCCCATTGCTATAAAGGCCTCTGGGATATCCTGTGTCATAGCAAAGACTTTTGCCCGGATATTCTACAGAAACGCCATCAACATTGGACTTCCCATTGTAGAAAGTCCGGAATGTGCGAACGATGCAGAAGAAAACGACAGATTGGAAATCGATCTTGAAAAAGGGTTTATCATTAACTACAATAAAGGGAAAACATATAGAATCGAGCCATTCCCAGAGTTCATACAAAAGATAATTGTGGCAGGAGGCCTTATGGCCCGGACGAAAAAGGAGGCTCTTCCTACCGAAACGGATTAAACCAGCAACCGAAGCAGAAACAGATCCAACTATTTGTTTTGCGCTTTGGGCAGAGGACGCTCTTAGGCATGGAATTAGAGCATTAATGATGAATATCGGAGGAGAATATGAGAAAGTATAAAATTGCAGTCATGCCCGGTGACGGGATCGGACCTGAAGTTGTAAAACAGGCAGTTAAAGTTCTGGACAAAGTTGGAACAAAGTGCGGGTTTTTGTTGGAGTATTGTTATGCGGATATTGGCGGTGTTGCTATTGATAAGACTGGAGAACCTTTACCGGAAGAAACCGTTCAAATTTGTAAAGGCTCTGATGCGGTTTTGCTCGGTGCTGTTGGTGGATACAAATGGGATGATCTGCCCGGTGATAAACGTCCGGAAGCCGGTCTTCTGGGCATCCGTTCCAAGCTGGAGTTGTTTGCAAATTACCGTCCGGCTGTCATATATCAACCGCTAAGAGATGCCAGCCCGCTAAAGGACAGGATTACAAGGGATGGTTTAGATATCCTCGTTCTACGGGAATTGACCGGGGGCATTTATTTTGGAGAGAAGAAGAGGTTTATCGATGATCAAGGGTTCGCTGTAGCTTTTGATACGATGATATACCGCAAATTTGAAGTGGAGCGTATTGCCAGGCTTGCGTTTGAGGCAGCAAGGCTACGCAATGGCAAGGTGACCTCTGTTGACAAGGCGAACGTTCTGGAGGTGTCTCGTCTCTGGCGTGAAATCGTCATAGAGGTTGCACGGGATTATCCTGATATAGAACTGAACCACATGTTTGTGGACAATGCAGCAATGCAGCTGGTAATCCATCCCGAACAGTTTGATGTTATTGTTACCGGTAACATGTTTGGTGATATTTTGTCTGACGAGGCATCAATGTTGACCGGTTCTATCGGCATGTTGCCCTCTGCCAGTCTTGGTTCTGGCAGTTTGGGTCTTTATGAGCCAGTTCACGGGTCTGCTCCGGATATTGCGGGGCAGAATAAGGCGAACCCACTGGCTGCAATTCTTTCTGTAGCTATGATGCTAAGGTATTCCTTCAAGCTGGAGCAGGCGTCAAAAATGATCGAAGATGCTGTCCTGCAGGTTTTGAATGATGGCCAGATGACCGGTGATATCGCAACGAAAGAAGCTAAAGTTATCGGTTGCGAGGAAATGGGTGACGCAGTAGCAGAAAGAATATAGGTTTGGAGGGATTTTTTTGAAACTAACCGGAGCGGAAATCATTATAGAATGTTTAAAGGAACAGAACGTTGATACCATTTTTGGGTTCCCGGGTGGTGCTGTGTTAAATATATACGATGCCCTGTATAAACGAGGCAAGGAAATCCACCACATCCTAACCTCTCATGAGCAGGGAGCATCTCATGCGGCGGACGGGTATGCGCGAGCCAGCGGAAAAACAGGCGTATGTATTGCGACATCAGGCCCCGGCGCAACAAATCTTGTAACTGGGATCGCCACTGCATATATGGATTCTGTTCCTCTTGTGGCTGTTACCGGTCAGGTAGCCTCTACCCTGATTGGAAGGGATTCCTTTCAGGAGGTGGATATTACCGGAATTACTGAACCCATTACGAAGCACAATTTTCTTGTTAAAAACGCGGAGGATTTGGCGGAGACGATGCGAAAGGCCTTTGAAATCGCTTCAAGCGGCAGGCCAGGCCCGGTT
>JAAYKJ010000188.1 GCA_012522505.1 Clostridiaceae bacterium | reverse complement strand
GGATGGTTTTCGGAAGCCCGGAGACAAGGTTTCTGCCCCTGACATCCATGGAAACTTCCTGCGTGCGCGGGAACGCTGTTCCTATCTGAATCTTCATTTCTTCCGCCGTGCGTTCACCGATCATGATATTGTGTTTTTTTCGCATATACCGGACAATGGCCTCGTCAAATTTATCGCCGGCTATTTTGGTTGAGGAGCTGACAACGGTACCTCCCAAGGAAATAACAGCAATATCGGTAGTGCCTCCGCCAATATCAACAACCATGCTTCCACAGGCCTTGGTGATGTCTATACCCGCACCAATGGCTGCGGCAATTGGCTCTTCAATCAGGTACGTTTTTCGGGCACCGGCCTGAACTGCGGCATCTTCCACGGCACGTTTCTCAACTTCGGTAACACCGCTTGGAACACAGATCATCACCCTTGGCTTGAACAGCTTGAATAAACTGTTTCTACATACTTTACCCAGAAAATACTTCAACATCCGCTCGGTAACTTGATAGTCGGATATGACGCCTTCACGCAGAGGCTTTGTCGCGATGATGTTTCCCGGGGTTCTGCCCAACATTCTTCTGGCTTCTTCACCAACGGCCAGAAGCCTGTTCGTGTTCTTATCTATTGCGACAACCGAGGGTTCCCTTAAAACGATCCCTCTTCCTTTTATATAGACCAAAATGGTCGCGGTTCCCAAATCGATACCAATATCCAGTCCAAGACCCAATCGTGACAACCCCTTCTCTATAATATCAAAGTTTTGCAGTCATTATATTATGCCCATGAAAGCGTATATACAGACAGTATTCCCAGAAGCAAAAAATCGTTCTGAAACCGAGGATTATGATGTAAAGCCCTAATAACGATAAAAATGGACATAAAAATGGTTACTCCTTTTTTACTCGCTATATGGGCTGAACACAAAGTGCGCGGGATGTAAAAGCGCTTGATACCCTGTCACTTTTTGTCTATTTAATATTATCATATTTCATCGGGATTGCAAGGTCTTTTTGATTGAATAACTCGGTAAATGAAAAGTAGTTTTTACTGGCATTAGCAGGTGAAGTAAAAGATGCAGACAAGTTGGCTCTATATGTACGGCGATGCTATATTTGCATTGGAAAAAGAATAGTTGAATTGATCTGGAAAGACCGGATTTTTATCCGGCCCTTCTTTCATCCTTCTTGTATTTTATCCTTGTGGCCTCTCCGCCTCGAATGTGTCTTTCCGCCTTATTCTCTTCCAGAATTCTTTTTACCTGTTTCGCCATGGATGGATTAAGCTTTTTCAGCCTTTCGGTAACATCCTTGTGCACGGTACTCTTACTGATCCCAAACGTCTGGGCGGCCGCTCTTACAGTAGTTTTGTTTTCAATAATAAACGATCCAAGTTCCAGCGCCCTTTCTTCAATATATTGCTTCAAAACCGATTCCCTCCTACAGCATCAGAACCTGCCTGGCTTGAGGTGTTTCTGTTAATATTTATATGCATCTTCACATCCAGTTATGTTTTTTCAATTCACAACCGGCCTATTCCTTAGCCATAGGCAGTACGCTCTTCGGGTCGATCAGTTTATCATCCTTGTATATTTCATAATGCAGGTGGGGGGGATCCATACATTCGAATACTGCGGTATTGCCTACACTGGATATGGCATCTCCAGCCTTTACCTTCTGATTAATACTGACCATACTTTTGCTGGCAAGGTTAGAGTATACCGACTTGTAGCCATTTTCATGGTCAAGAATAATCGTTATGCCATAACAGGGATCTTCCTTGATTTCTTTGACATAACCATCGGCCACTGCCTTTACCACTTCCCCTCTGGGCGCGGTAATATCGATTCCGCTGTGAGTACGCCACTCGTCAAGTGTTTTTGAGTAAAGCAGCCTATCCATGGCATAATCCATGCCGATTTTTCCTTCAACAGGCATCATGAAGGTTGGTTTGCTTCCAAACAGATTGATGACTTCTTTTGAATCGTCTTCAGCCTCTGCTTTCTGCGAAGGTTTTTCCTGAGCCTTTGTAGGCGAAGGTGCCAACGTTGGGTTTGCGCTTGTTTCTATTCCAGGCTCGTCTTCAACTTCAGGCTCGTCTACGGGCTGATCATTATCTTCTGTTTGGGGTGGTTTAACATCAACAACCGGACTATCGATCATTGCCCCATATTCCCATCGGCTTTCAGGGTTCTGTAGTTGTTCCACTGCAGACTCCTCATAGAGATCGGGCTGATCATCCAATATTACAATCTGGTTGCCCGGTTCCTCCCCAGGTTCGTCCTGCACCAGTTGGTCTTCCGGTTCATCCGGTGCTGTGAGCAGGTGATTTGTTGTAAAATAAACCGACCCAACTGCCAAAATGCAAAGACCTACAACAATCAGGATGTAAAACCCGCTTTCCTTAAAAAATTCTTTTATTTTTTTTGTCCAATCATTATTATCATTATAGAAACCTTTTTTATTCACAATGTCCACCTCCGAATAGTATTATTGCCACCGGAAGCGGTTTTATACATATGAGGAATAATTTTGGTTATGCCCGATACAGGTTCTTTGGAGAGGCTGAAACTACCGTACCATACTATTCGTTACAGCCGTGTCGATGTGGTTTGGCGGGTGATATGGCTATGGTTCTTTGCTCATGAGCAGAATGTCCTCGGGAATAAGCTCGATGTCCACACCTGTATAATAGTATTCCAGAATATACCGAAAGTCCTTCCCTTTTTCGGCCAATGCATTTGCTCCGCACTGGCTCATCCCGACGCCATGCCCATATCCGTAAGTCGTTATTTCCAATTCATCGTCACCTTTGAATGCAATCTCCATCTGGGTGGAATAAAGGGAAAACAGCTCTCTGAATTTTGTTCCTGGTATGGTAATGCTGCCGATTTGGATATCCTTTACCCGTCGGCTGCCGGTATACTGAATCACCTGCACGTCCTCGGAAACAGGTCCTAAAAAAACAATTTCAGGATAAGCCTTCATCAACACTTCTCTAACCTTTTCACCAGACACGGTAACTTTCTTTTCAAAGCTTGAATATTCTGCTTCTCCCTCGCTGTAAACGCTTTGCAGGTATGGAACCGGATTGACCGAACTCCAAACTTCCTGGATATCCTCGGTAATACCGCCACTGTTTGCGTGATATAGCGGGTTTATTATTTCACCTTCATAAGTCAATATCAAACCAGAGGTTTCATTAACAGCCTGTTCGATCCTTGTCCAGTTTTCTTCCACGTCCGCCTTGGGATACCACGTGGAATACAATTCCTTAGGTATCCACGCCTGGCAATGCGTTGAATCGGTGCAAACATGAGCCCCTAAATGCCTCTCCATGTTGCTTCCGTACTTTCCCAACGCCCTGCCAAGGGCATATGTCCGCGCAGCAATGGCTTGCGCCTTCAACGCTTCCAGTGCAAACCCAGCTTCCATCTCAGCTGCAACAACACCTGTAAGGTATTCATCAAGCTGCATCACCTGTATGACATCTTCCCTCGCGTTGTAAACGGTAATCTCGACATCTGGTACGATAATTTCTGTTTCCTGCGGTACTTCTTCTTTCTTCTGTAATACTTTTGTTAGCATAAAGAAGACGATCAGGCATGCGAGAAGAAAAATCAGTTTTCTTTTTTCTTTCTTCAAACAGTTTCCCTCCTTCAACCAAAGATCAATCCCTTCGTAATTCTTGATATCGTTCATGGAGCCTTGGCCCCATGCAAGCTTCAGCCCCATGTGAGCTTCAGCCCCTCCATCCCTTAATCACTGTTCACTGTGACAGAGCTTGGGAAGCTTTCCTGCGGCGAATGGGTTTACGAGTGGGTTTGTCAGGTACCAGACATCTTATTATCCCCACTTGCCCTAAATCATAGCCTTCTTCTGTTACTGCTCATACCCTAAATACTCGAGATATCGCTGTGCATGACGGAAACTAAGCTGCATTACGCCTATGTTTCTTACTATTGCACATCCATCTCTCATTAGATACCTCTGAACAGTAGCCTTCTTCTGGTTATGCCTACTGAAATATATGCAAAATTCTTTATCTTCATTCCCTGCTCTGGTATAATTGATGGGATGAACGGCTTGAATCCATTCAGCGGAGCAGCTTCAGCGGAGCAGCAGAAAAAGCTTGGTATACCGCTGCTAAAACGTGGAGGTTTTCATTGACAAATCCTTTTATGATACTTGCGATACAGCAGGCAAAACAAGCAATGGAATTGGATGAGGTACCGGTTGGAGTGGTTATTGTTTCCGGTAAAGAGGTGATCTCAACCGGTTTTAACTTACGTGAATCCAGGAAGACTGCCACAGCCCATGCCGAAATTGTAGCCATTGAAAGGGCTTGTGAAGCTTTGGGCAGATGGAATCTTACAGGCTGTGACCTGTATGTTACGTTAGAACCGTGTATGATGTGCGCAGGTGCCATCATTAATGCAAGAATCCGCAGTCTCTATTTCGGAGCTTTTGACCCCAAGGCCGGTGTTTGTGGCTCGGTAACCGATGTGTTTCGTTTAGCGCAATTGAATCACCGTGTAACGGTTTACGGTGGGATCATGGAAGATGAATGCGCAGCTCTTCTAACGGAATTTTTTCAGAAAAAAAGAGACCGGGCCTAGCTTGGAGAAATTATTAGCTAGCCGTATGTTTGTTTTCTTTTACAGATTTACATCAATTACATGATTCGCAATGGATTGACTTTCGGCCATACCTGCGTTAAAATGATAAAGCATTGGCTGCAGGTTCAATGTTTACAACGTTTTTTAAACGCTACTTGGCCTTAGGTTGTATGTTGAATTAAATACGGAGAGATGTCCGAGTGGTCGAAGGTGGTAGTCTCGAAAACTGCTGCACCGCAAGGTGCCGGGAGTTCGAATCTCCCTCTCTCCGCCATCATGGAGCTGCTAATACGAAACATTAGCGGCTCCTACCTTTTTCAGTGGCAAAGACTTTTCGATAATCTTTGCTTCTTTTTCTATGATTGATATTCCAGATGCCCATAGATGTTAACCGTTGTCCGGATGTCGTTATGACCAACCCAAGTTTCATTCAACGTTCAATCTGATTCTATTGTGCTTTCTTTTTTCCTTTTGTATCTTGACTACCATTGTATCAACTTTGCGATTTTGTTCCATAACTTCCTCATCTTCTGCAAAGGGAATACCTTTATTAAAAGCTTCACCCACAAGCTTATTTAGTTTTTCCTTCTCTCTTTCCAGCTCTCTATCATTTCCCGCTTTTTTCACTATTGGCCCTCCTTTTTTACATGTTATTAACCATCTTAACGGTATACCGGTAGTATAAATTACCGTCACGACTATTTCAACGGTATTCCGTTAAACATATAAATTGTAAACTGCTATGCTCTAATTAACGGAATAACGTTTATGAGGTGATAGAATGAATATTTCTCAAGCAGTAATTAAGCGAATTGAAGAGCTGTGCAAAGAACGGAAATTAACCATTAATGCTCTCAGCACAATTTCAGGTGTTACACAATCTACTGTAAATGATATTGTGAGCGGTACGACATATAATGCGGGAATTGTCACGATTAAGAAGCTGTGTGATGGACTCAGAATAAGTATAAGAGATTTTTTTAACAGCGATCTGTTTACTAATTTAGAGCAAGAGATAAAATAACTTTAAAAGGCAAAAGACAGGGGGCGGTTCTTCGTCCCGTAATACAGAGTACCATCCCTGTATTGCGCCCGCAAGCTTATATGCTCAATGTATTGTAGTACACTAACAAGGACTTCTTCATTTTTAGATATGCACATAACATTCCTTAATAGGATTGTTATGCGTAAAAGAAGGTTTGAGACAGGGAACCATCCCCTGTCTTATTACAGGAGTCGGTTCCTAATGGGGATTCCGGCGCCGACACAGAATACGATTTTCACAATATCTAAAGGGATATAGGGAATTACAGCCAAACCCAAGCCTGCCGCAAATGTATTGCCCGTTGTGATGGATAGCCAGATGGTGCCACCCAAATATAAGACCAGATGTGCTGCACATATTGCAATCGCACCTCTTATCATTGTCTTTCGTGACTGTATAGCCCGTGAATTATTCAAAGTGGCAGCCACGATTCCCGCCATGATAGGATAGACCATGAGATACCCGCCAGTGGGACCGAGCAGCATTCCGATACCACCACGGAATAAGCCGAAGACCGGTAACCCTACAGCGCCCAAAAACAGATAGCATATTTGTGAAAGCACTGCACACCGAGTGCGCAATAAAATACCTGAAAAATAGACACCTACCATGCCAAAAGAAAGAGGAACAGGGCTGAACGGCAGTGGGATCGCAATTTGTGCAAGAATTGCAGTCAATGCCGCAAAAATTGCTATTAAGCATAAATCCTGTATCGACAACCTGTTTCTTTCTTTATCCTTACTTTTCACTATCTATTTCCTCCTTGCCGGAAGCTTAGGGTTCATTCGCAATAGCGCGATGCAAAATTATCAGAATGTTTTGCCCTACGGCTGCGATCTCATTCGGAATTTTCTTTATAGACGATGGATCTGCTCTGAACATTTCACATCCCTTAAATAATTTAAACAGAATCGAACCTAATTGTCAACCTTTTATTTTTTGGGTTTACATTTGGCTATGGTAAGAGACTCGTGCTCCATGGAAATGTAGTGAATGACTTAATATTACACTGTTAACGAAAACAAGACGAGGACTTTGATGTATCTATGTAAGATACATCAAAGTCCCCTGCCTTAACCCCCCTGATCTTAAGACTTATTCGCCTCGCCTGAAATCAAAAACATCCGGGTCTGCTCCAAATCGTTCGTCTTGGTTCAACCCATCAATCAGCGCCATATCATCTTGGGATAGTTCAAAGTCGAATATCTGTGCATTCTCAGCGATCCGGTGCTCACGAACGGATTTCGGTATGGTTACAACTTCATTCTGAAGGTCCCATCGCAATACGATTTGTGCTGGTGTTTTACCGTATTTCTTACTCAACTCCAGAAGAAGAGGTAGATCCAAACGTCCCCTCATCAACGGGCTCCATGCCTGCAGTTGAATCTTATGCTTTTTGCAGAACGCATGCAGCTCTTTCTGTGTTAACAGAGGGTGGTATTCAACCTGGTTCACCATGGGAACAATACTGCCGGTTTCCAGTACCCTTGTTAAGTGATGGGGCTCAAAATTCGATACACCGATGGCGCGTACAAGCCCTTGCTTATAGAGTGCTTCCAGCGCACGCCAGGTTTCTGTGTATCTGCGTTTGCCCGGCCAATGAATCAAATACAGATCAATATATTCAAGGCCTAGCTTTTTACGGCTATCTTCAAAGTTTTTCAGGGTAGTATCATAATCTTCTTCAACATTCCAGACTTTAGTGGTTATGAACAGCTCTTCTCTTGGAACATCAGATTCCCTAATGGCTTTTCCCACACCCTCTTCGTTATAGTAAGCCGCAGCAGTGTCGATAGCTCTGTAGCCCGTTCTTATTGCTGCTTTAATTGCATTATCAAGCTCAACTTCATCCCTGACCAGCCAAACGCCCAGACCAAGCCATGGCATCTGCACACCATTGTTTAGCTGAACTCTGTCCTGTATGCTATTTATCATCACTACTCCTTCCTTATCCGGTTCGATCGGATATAACTGATTCTGTTAGTTTTTTATGACAACCTTAATCACCTTGTCCGGGTTCTCCTTTGCAAACTGGAACGCATGTGGTGTGTCTTCAAAATCAAAAGTGTGGGTAATCAATGGCTTCACATCAATGCGCCCGTCACAGATATACTGTATTGCAGGTGGATATGCATTAGCATAACGGTTAACCCCGGTATAAGTCAACTCTTTGTCCAACAGATCAGCGATGTTCATGTTTACATGATTACCTACGGGCCAGCCAACCTGAACAACAGATGCACCTACACGGGCTGCAGTAAACAATTGTGCGGTTGTAACCGTTGAACCTGCTGTCTCAAACACAACATCCGCCAAGTTTTCAAGTTTTGGTGCGTTTTTGGGGTTGATCACTTCGTCCGCACCCAGCTTTGCTGCAATCTCAAGCCTGTTGTCCATAATGTCCACACAGATAACTCTACCGCCCCCGGCAGCCTTGAAAGCCTGAAGCGTTAATAAACCAATAGGACCTGCACCAAAGACCAGCCCGGTCTTGCCATTGAGAGCGCCTGCTCGGTTAACGGAATGAACCGCCACAGCTGCGGGCTCTACCAAAGCTGCATGCTCCAGAGACATATTTTCTGGTACACTGAAGACAAAATCCGATCGAACACAAATGTAGTCACAGAAGGTACCATTGATTGGAGGAGCCGACAAAAAAACAACATCTGGACAAAGATTATACCTGCCTGACATACATACGGTACATCTGCCGCAGGGGATTCCAGGCTCAATGACTACCTTTTCGCCTGTGGAGAATCTCTTTACCCCACTACCTGTGGCGACAACGGTGCCGGATGCTTCATGTCCAGGGATATAGGGCTTACTAACAACGAAATTGCCCAACCTGCCTTCGGAATAGAAATGGATATCCGAACCACATATTCCATTCGCTGCTATTTTTATTAAAACTTCATCCTGCGCAGGTTCAGGAATTTCACATTCTCTCTTTGTAAATTGATGTGATGCATCCAAATACATAGCTCGGTTTTTTCCGCTCATGATACCTACCTCCTTTTAAGACTCTAATCCCTGTTATACGGAAAGGATAGCGCCATTTTTGATTAAGATCTCTCTGATATCCGCTACAGGAACATCTGCCGGGCTGATATTTCTTTTTACACAAATAGCAGCTGCGATACCTGCAGCTTCACCTGCTGCAATCAGTGGCCCCATCACTCTTGCTGCGCCGAAGACTGTGCTGTCTACCGAAATTGTCCTGCCGCTGAGCAGAAGCCCGTCGATGGATACTGGAACCAAACACCCATAAGGGATACCGAAGGGTCTGTCAAGTCTTCCAAGATCGATATGATCGCTTGTGCCACTGTGAATATCTACATTATAGGCACACAATGCGATGCTGTCTTCATCATTTACATAATTGAACATTTCTTCTTTAACCAAACGCTTTTTACCGATAAAGTGGCGTGTTTCGCGTATTCCGAGAGTTGGTGCGATTTGCGTAATCCGACAATTTTCAAAGCCCGGCACATATTTATGCATAAAATTCATCAGCTGCTGAATTTGCATATACCCTTCGGTAATGCCCTTGGACAACTCGAATGGGTCGGAAGCGTCAATATTAATGATACGCACGGTATTGATAGCCAACTGCACATCATCGGGCGTTCTGATGTAGATGAACTGATTACGCGGGACATCAAATTCGCCTGCTTCCTTTGCCTTGCGCACCAGTTTGTTTAACCCTATAAAGCAATGCCCCTTTGTGGAACGGAAGAAATCAAGGTTGTAGCCTTCTGCATAATCTTCTTTTATTCCGCATTCATCTGGGTTTTTCTCGATATATTCGAAAAACCTGGGTAGATCATATCCCGTAATCGTAAACACCAACGTTGCTGGCTGCATGATGCCAGTATCATCCTGTCCGCTGATATATTCTGCACCTGCAAGATATGCCAGATCACCGTCACCGGTACCATCTACGAATACATCTGCATCAATTTCAATCCGTGTGCACTTTCCATAAACAGCTGCCTGCACAACACGCCCATTTTCAATCTTCACATCAATCAGCTCGCAGTTGAACAATAGTTCGACCCCTGCTTCAAGACACATTTCAGTAGCAACGATTTTGAACATGTCTGGTGCAACTGGTGTGATGGAATTATGAACAGGGCAGCGATAATGCCCAATAGCCCCGCGGTTTTTCTCCAGCCGGTCAATATATTCCTGGGCAAGCCCGCCTAAAGATTTTCGTCCATGGCTGTCCAGATACCCCAGTATTCCCAACCCTGATGCTGCTGCACCTCCGAGCGCTGCGCTGCGCTCCACAAGAATAACCTTTGCACCTTCTCTAGCTGCGGTGATTGCTGCTGAAAGCCCCCCAGGACCACCGCCGATTACTGCAACATCAAATTTTTTCTTCACTGTTCTGATCATAGCACATTTCTCCTATCTGCATTATAATGATTTCAGTTTCCAAAGATGTGTATACAAAAGTATACCTGCTTATTTATCTAAACGCATTCGGGATGCACCCTGCACCTGTGTATTCGCGTTTTACTCTATTCTCTCATCAACCTTTAACTGCACCCTGAGTAAGACCCGAAACGAGCAGCTTGCCCAGGAATGTGAACACGATTAGCGTTGGAATCACCGCAAATATTGCGGAAGAAGTCAGCAGGCCCCAATCAAGCCCGAAGAACCCCATATAATGGTATATTGTAAGCTGCAATGGTCGTAAAGAAGCGGTATCAATCATAACCGCCGCAACGATAAACTCATTCCATGCACCCAGAAAAATAAACAGAGCAGCTGATGCCATCGCGGGACGGTTCAGAACAGGAATTAGCCTGAAAATAATATAGCTTCTGGTGCATCCGTCAATTAAGGCTGCCTCGTCGATCTGTGCAGGGACAGACTCAAGGCCACCCTTCATGATCCAAATAGCCATTGGCAAATTGTATGCAGCATATAGTATGGGAAGTGTGAATAATTTGTTTGTCAGACCCAGATTCGACATGTAAAGATAGTTCGGTATCAGCAGGGCCGCGCTCCCAATCGATAAGGGTATCCCGGCCACAACCATATAGAACAGAAACTTTTTCCCCGGGAAATTATACCGCTGTAACCCATATGCAGCCAGCATGCCAAAGAAAAGGCCGACAATGATCGATGTCAGGGAATAAACGACGCTGTTTAAAAAGTTCCGGAGATAGCCCCCCTCGATAATAATCCTGTAGTTGTCAAGAACGGGTGTGAAGTTTAAAAACTTCGGGGGATAAGCATAGATCTCCCTGGCACTTTTGAAGGAGGTGAGTGCACCCCAGAAAATTGGAGCAAGGCTGAACAGAATTAATAAAACAAAAACGAGGATTTCTACTGTTCTAAGCACTTTCTGCCGCATGCTTTTCGAAGGCTTGTCCGTCGTATTCATATCTCGTACTTCACCACCTTCATGTAGAAAACTACAATGGCTGCATTAATTAGCAGAGCGATAAACGACAGCGCACTGGCATTGCCGAACTGAAAATATGAAAAACCCAGCCTGTAAGTTTCAAGTGTGATAACATTGGTTGCATCCCCCGGCCCTCCGCCAGTGAGAACCATAGGCACAGTATTATTGTTGAAATTGCTCATGGTCAGAACGATGGAGGAAACCAGTGCGGGCGTTTTAATTAAAGGAAGCTTTATTCTCCAGAAAATTTGCTGGCTACTGGCGCCATCCACGCGCGCCGCTTCGATCAGTTCACCGGATAGCCCTTTAAGCCCACCAAGAATCATTACCATGGAATAACCGATTGTACGCCATGAAAAAACAAAAATCGTTGTACATATGGACATAAATGGCGTCGCAAAGAAGGAAACCGTATTCAGGCCCATTGTTGTCATGAGATAATTGAACACACCCATCTCGCTGTCAAATATCCATTTCCACAGGAGTGCAGCTACTACCATCGATGTAACCCACGGAATAAGCCCTACCAATTGAATCAGGTATGCGAATGATCCAGTCTGCCGGTCTGCCCATAATGCCAGAAGTGTTCCAGCCACAAGAGAAAGAATCATCGAAGGTATCGTAATCATCATCGTGGTTAACAATGACTTCCACACAACAGTGCTTGAAAGTATCTTTTGGTAGTTTTTCAATCCGACAAAACCACCAAATTGCAGAT
>JAAYKJ010000187.1 GCA_012522505.1 Clostridiaceae bacterium | reverse complement strand
TTATTGGTAAAGTCAAAGGGAACTTTATTGGTTTTTGTGGCGGATCAGTATTAAAAAAGGTTAAATCAGGCTTATGGCTGGTGTAAACGAATCCATCACGCAATGGGTGACCGGGGAAATATTTCCAGCGCTTGCGAGGGTAAATGTGATGGGAAATATTCTTTGCGGGAACATCATTATGACCTTGATTGTTTACCGCTGTATGAATAATTTGTGAATTGATTCAGCTATACAATAAGAGCCTGCGCGAATTGTGGCCAAACCGCGGGCGCTGAAAGTGCCTTATTTTGCTGGTCGGGCAGTGTGGTGCGTTCCAGTGGCCTTTAGGCCCGAGGGATTAGGAGCATTTGATAAAACTACAGGGCTCTGGTCCAGGTTTTATAGCAAAACAGGGAATGCCGGATGATTCCGATTCATTCCCTGTATTATTACCCAGGATATCAATTTTATAAGTAGCCTGTATAGTCAGCTGTCAGCTGCTATGGATTGCCAGTCGGAAATGACTTGTATCACATCCTGATGGACTAAACGCATTGCGGGGGTTCTACGTATTTACAGACATTCCACCAATGCATTCCATAAAATATCGCAGAGTTCTTCTTCTTCATATTCCAGCTCGTTGCTGTTTATTACGGTGAATCCCTTATCGCCAATCATCCTTCGTATTGGCGGGATAGAAATCTGAAAGCCGTCTTGGCCATACCGTACCCGGTTCAGCAATTCAATCAGCTGGCCGATACTGAAGACTGGAAGACAATCCTCCTTGCTGAAATATTGTCCCGGTTCGATATATTCCGGCTCGAACTCTTCTTTGTTTTCTGACAATTCATCATTTTCCTCAAATGAAGACTCGTCCAGCAGCTTGTACCTTCTGAGTACAAGATTCCCATGTCCCTCCGTTACCAGAACCTCCCCAATCACAAACACAATATTGTCATATTCATCATTAATAACATCGGTGCAAACCCTGGCCATAGCCAAAGTGTTCACCTGAGGCAGCCACATGTCCAGAAGGTTTACTTTCTGGGCGTTGTTCAGCATTAGCAACTGTTCGGGTGTGATAAACTGCTTCATAATTAACCCCCTCATTCACATCATAACCAATATTAGATATTTTCAACGCTAGACTATGCATAAACTCGGCATTTGGTATCCACAGTGGCCTCGGTTTTCAAGAATGGGACGACCTCAAACAGCCGAATCGTCCTGTTTGTAGATAACCTTAACCCCTTGTGGTGTGTCTTGCAACTCTATCCCCATGCTCTTCAGCTGGTCGCGAATTTCGTCCGCTCGTTTGAAATCTTTGTTTGCCCTTGCTTTTTGCCTTTCCTCGACTAAAGCTTCCACTTTATCGTCCTTCCGATACTCCTGCTCCTTTGCCATGATTCCAAGAACACCGGTCAATTCCTTAAGCAGTTCAAGTGCCCATGAGATGGTCTGTTTGCCGGTGTCTGTAGCAGCATTGATGGAAATGTTGATTTCCCGGACCAGTTCGAAAATGGCTGCAAGTGCGTCAGCAGTATTCAGATCATCCTCCATCGCCTCAATAAACTGTTGCCGGTAACCGGCAAGCTTGTCGCACAGTTTTTCATCAAGCGTATCCTTTGTCGCGTTGCCCAGATAGAAGTTCAAGTTATCACGGCATTCATATATACGATTCAGGGCGCTTTGCGCCTGTTCCAGCAAATGGTCACTGAAATTTATCGGACTTCTGTAATGGGCTGAAAGCATGAAAAAGCGCATAACCTCATAATCGTAATGCTTCGTGATATCCCGTACTGTAAAAAAATTGCCTTTGGATTTAGACATCTTCTCATTGTTGATATTGATAAACCCGTTATGGAGCCAATAGTTCGCAAAGGGTTTTTCATTCGCTGCTTCACTTTGTGCAATTTCATTTTCATGGTGCGGGAAAATTAAATCCTGCCCGCCGCTATGAATATCAATCGTTTCACCAAGAAACCGGTTAGCCATGGCTGAGCATTCAATATGCCAACCCGGTCTGCCTTTTCCCCAAGGACTGTCCCAGCCTGGTTCACCCGGTTTTTCCGCCTTCCACAACGCGAAGTCCATTGCGTTTTCCTTTTTTTCGTCCACACTGATCCGGGCTCCCGATTCAAGGTCTTCCAAATTGTGACCCGAAAGCTTGCCATATTCATTGAATTCCAATGTCCTGAAATAAACGTCCCCATCCACTTCATAGGCATATCCTTTGTCAATCAGTGTTTGAATCATATCAATGATCGCATCCATGTTTTCGGTAGCCCTGGGGGCAACTGTTGGGTCATTTATTCCCAGAGCACGGGCATCTGTATAATATTCCTGGATATACTTTTCAGCAATCTCCAGCACACTGGTTCCTTCCTCATTTGCTTTTTTGATCAATTTATCATCAATATCCGTGAAATTTTGCACAAACTTCACATGATAGCCCCTATATTCCAAGAATCGGCGCAAACAATCAAAAACAATGAACGGACGTGCGTTACCAATGTGAAAGTAATTATATACGGTTGGACCGCAGCTGTACATCGTTACTTCACCCGGTTTTACCGGTATAAACTCCTCTTTTCTTCGCGTTAATGTATTGTATAATCTCATTATCTTCTCTCCTCTCTCTGTTGCAGGCTTTAAGCACCATTGCTGCTAGTTGCCGTCGCTTCCGGCCCGCTCGACCATTTCGTCGGGTTTTCCATTCTTTATGGTCGGTAGTGGCTGGGAATTATGTACCTTGCTGAATGGTGGAACTGAACGGGTCAGCCATACGTTTCCTCCAATAACGGAATCATGCCCAATCACTGTATCGCCACCCAAAATTGTTGCTCCTGCATAAATGATGACGTTGTCACCGATATTAGGATGCCGTTTTACTCCCTTAACAGGGTTCCCCTTTTCATCAAGGGTAAAACTCTTCGCTCCCAGAGTGACCCCCTGATAAATTTTCACGTGATTACCGATCACGCAGGTTTCTCCGATAACCACACCCGTTCCGTGATCGATAAAGAAATATTCCCCTATAGAAGCACCTGGGTGGATATCAATTCCGGTTCTGGTATGAGCGTATTCGGACATGATCCTTGGAATAATAGGTACGCCGTGCTTGTACAGGACATGTGCCAACCGATGTACGCTTATGGCTTCGATAGAAGGATAGCTTAACAGGATTTCCTCCCGGTGAATGGCAGCCGGATCACCTTCATAAGCTGCCTCAATGTCTTTATGTAAAAGTTCACGGATTCCCGGAAGCTGTTCCAACAAAATGGTCGTGATCTCGTTTGCTTTATCGGTGCATTCCTTACAAACACCCCTTTTCTTCTCCTCTTGGGTACATTCGTTCATCAGGCACTTTTCCATCAGGCTGCGCAGCTCCATGGCCGCTGCCCGGATATTGTTACCGATGATAATATCAATGCTGGATTCATCAATAGGATACTTTTCATATACTCCTGGGAAAAGAGCAGATCGAAGCAGCCGTATAACCTGATAAACTTTTTCTTTCCCGGCCACTCCTATTGTTCTATCATCTAAAAAATATTTTTTATTGATCTTCTCCAGACTTTTTGTAACAGCCGGAAGATTATGATTCAGCCAGTCGTTTAATTCCATTACTTTCCTCCAAATATCTGATATCCGATGGTATGCTCATCTTTGCTTCAAGCTCCATACCCCGCTCACAACCCGGGATGATCACATTATAACAACAGATACAATTGCTTGCAATTTCTTTTCACCTGGGGCGTATGTCCGAAATCCATCAGACATATCCACGCGGGGCTACACCAAAACAAAAAACCTGCATTCACAGGTTTTTCCAGATGTATAAGCCAACCAAACCATTTTTGTATTTTGTTCCATAAGAGTGCTGCATACATATTTTACTTGGTAAAACCGCAATATATGTATTTTGCTCGCAAAACCGATTGCTCTTCAGTTTAATATGGGCGTTCATTCGGAGTCTACGAAAAGCCTTTCGCCTTCCTTTACCATGCCAAGCTTTTCTCTGGCAATGCTTTCAATAAACGCATCGGTATTCGCTTTACTTTTCTGTTCCAGCAGCTCTTCACGTTTATCCTTCTCTTGGGCAACTTTCTGTTCCAGAACCTGTATTTGCGCCTTGATGACGGACATTTCGTCGTTTTGCCGGATCACAGTAACGAAAAAATAGAAAATAAGCCCTGACATAAACACCCATATGAACGGATACACCCGCTTTTTCATTCGTAAATTCCCCTTTGGCTTTTGTATGAACTGGTAAACCACTAAGTTGCCTGATTAAATTATACCATATAACGGAATAAGTGCAATATGACCGAATGACGGAATATTTTCCGTAGCACAACCCAATACAAATATCGGACAGAGCGCGGTTAAACCTTTCGGATAATATGCTGTATGGATTGACAGCGACGCTTTAATTTTTTCCGGGTTTTGATAAGCTGCTGCTCCGCCCTTTCTGCCCCCAGAACAACCACTGCCGCTAACCATTTGGCGGGTGTTTTCAGTGCTTTTATCACAAAAGCGAATGGCCATATGACGATCTTGATAAGAAAAGTCAGAATCTGAATTACCCAACGGGAAAATAACCAGTAATAGATTAAAACCCCAACGCAGGCACCAAAAAGAAAATAAAGCCTGATCTCACCCTCATTGCTGAAATATGCGGTGACAAAAACCAATAGCGCAGTTATTACCCAAAACACCACATCTTCCAGCCCTGTTATAAAAGTCTTTGTCTTCATTACTTTTCGTTTCAGCCTGAATATATCGTAAATGAAGCCCGCTATCGCACCGCTTCCCATTGCGCTTAAAAAAACATAAACTTCGTTGATCATGTCTGCCCAGACCTTCTACCGGAACAATCCGGACAGAAATCCACCCTTGCGCTGCGGTATGGTCTGATCCAGATATTCAATTACGGCTATTTCTCCCTCAGCATCCAGCGTCGCACCCTCAACATCAAGCTTGTTGATGTGCATGTCGATTCCTCTAACCACAATTAGTCCCAGGTCTGTATCCACAACGATACATTCCTCATTAAAGCTGTCAACGTTATGAACCCCTGTGATCAACAGCTTCTTCCTGTCACGCAGGAATATATTCTGAAGGTCACGCTCAGGGTTTTTTTTCTCTTCAGCCATCAATATTCACCACCATCCGAAGATTTATGGAGCATTTGCATGGGGCATTATTTCCCGTGGTCATTTTCCGGATTGTTAATTCGTCCATGCAATGAAATTCTATGAAAATAATGCAAACAATATGTCTTCGATACCCGGCCCTGTTTCCATATGGCTGGATGGATGATGGCTTATTCCGTGCTGTCCGTTACAATAGTTCGATCATTTCTCCTGCATCTTCCTTACGGACATGCTCGGCTATCTTCTTTATTCTGAAGCGGGTCGTGTTTTCACCAAACCTTATCTCTACAGTATCACCCTCTTTGACGGTTGTTCCTGGTTTGGCCACCTTCCCGTTTATCATTACCTTATCCCGTGAGCAGGCTTCTTGCGCCAGTGTTCTTCGCTTTATTACACGGCTTACCTTTAAAAATTTGTCAATACGCATCTTCCACAATCTCCATTTCCTGATATTTCCGCCTATTTTAATTTGGTACCGTTCGAACTGTTTCATTTGAAGAGTTCTTACCGCTGTTTCGCTTCATTCCAAAGCGCGTCCATTTCCTGAAGTGTCATGTCAGTAAGCTCCCTGCCCATCTCCCGACTCTTTTCCTCGATATATTCAAACCTGCTTATAAACTTATTGATCGTACCAGTTAAGGCAAGCTCAGGCTGAATTTTTAAAAACCTGGCTACATTGACCACTGCAAACAGCAGATCACCCATCTCGTTCTCCATTTTTTCCCGATCGGCGCTGTGGCAGGCTTCATGAAGCTCTTCCGTCTCTTCCAGAACCTTTTGCCAAGCATCCTCCACACGATCCCAGTCAAAGCCTACCTTAGCAGCCTTCTCTTGAACCTTGTAGCTTCTCATTAAAGCTGGCAGATTGGAAGGTACATCCTTCAGAACATCAGTCTGGGATTTGATCCCTTTTTCCTTCTTTTTGATGTCCTCCCACAGGTGAATCACATCATCTGCGGTTTCAGCACTGGCTTGGCCAAAGACATGCTCATGGCGGTGAACCATTTTTTTGCTTACCCTGTCGATGACATCTTCCATGGTAAACTGCCCGTTTTCTTCTGCTATCCGTGCATGGAAAACCACCTGAAGCAGCACATCTCCCAATTCCTCGCAGAGTTTCTCAGAACTTTTCAAATCTATCGCTTCAAGAACCTCATAAGTTTCCTCAATGAAATATTTCTTTAGGGACTCATGATCCTGCTCGCTGTCCCAGGGGCACCCTCCAGGGCTCCGAAGCTTTTTCATGATTTCCAGTAAATCTTCATACCCATATCGTTCCTTTTGCATTCTACACACTCCGTTCGGTTTAGCGCATTAAATCACTTGGCCCGCTAATCTTCTCAATACTTCTCGGAATCGCATCCTGAGAATTTTTCCATGGTTCTTTTTCATTCTTATAATCAAACTTTTGCGTAAACCAATTTACTTCTTCCTTTATTCTGTCCAGGTGAACCAATTCCATTTCCATTAAGGCAACTACAAATGCATTGCGCTCTCTTAGGTTCAAATACTTCAAAGAGCCTTCAAGAAGCCTTCTGACATGGAAAAGGCAAAAACCCTTTTTCTTGAGAAAGAGTTCTTTGAAATCAGGTTCTTTGAAGAAAAGATAGAGAATAACGTCTGTAAATTTCTCCATGTTGAAATTAATTTTCTCACAAATCGTACATGTCTTTTCCAGTTCAGAAAGTTTGTCTATCATGGACTGAATAAACACGTTGGTTTCACTTTTACTCTTCTTAAAGCTTTGGACGACCTGCTCCATGACCCCGGAAGCAGCTTCCTTGCGAATGCCCGGCAGGCTTTTTTCGAACATTTTCCGAAGTATACCATTTTGTTCCATCAGGTGGGTGTCTATAACCAAGCCGAGAGCCAAACGGTTCTTTTGTTTGTTGTACAACTTTGTGAAATGCCGGTTGCAAAAGCCTTTGCGGTTCGTTTCAATCCTGCTGTCTGATTCCATCATGGAAGGGCCCAAGGTATATTCAAGGGCATCATCCTCCAGCCTCTTCTCAAGCAGACACATGGGGCATTCACAATCCTCTCTGAACGCTTCGCTGACAGGTATAGTATAAACCCGTTCCTTCAAAAAAATCCACCTTTCTGGCAATCTGTTTCTTCTATTACCTATTCGGGGTCACCCGCGAAGAAATGTGCCTCTGACTCAGTTCTGTTTTGCATAAGTCTTTTATACCCAATAATACCATTATAGCAAAAGATCAGCCGTTTAAAAGCTTTATGTAAATGTTTTTTCAGTCTGTCGGCTCCCTGATATGTGGAGTGATGGCCTGTGTGCTCCCTTAATAAATTCATGTGGATGATAAACCCCATTATAGTATCTGATATGTGGGTAATATATAAGCAGAATCCTGTTTGGAGGTTGCGCAAACATGCAGATAATAAATGAAAACAATACCCTGAAGGTTGAAATAGAGCATTTTAATCCTGTTCATACTTTTTTATGTGGCCAGTGTTTCCGCTGGAACGAGGATGGCGGTGGTTTGTGGTCTGGAATTGTATCTGGAAAGCGCCTTAGATTATCTTGGAATAATGGCATCTGCACTTTTTATGACATGACCGAGCAGGAATTTTTCGAAGTGGTTATGCCATATTTGGATTTTGACACGGACTATGGCCGTATCAAAGAAGAACTTTCCGATATGGATGAACACCTGAAAAGCGCAGTAAGCTTTGGAAGCGGCCTGCGCTTATTACGGCAGGATCTATGGGAGGTATTGCTTTCGTTCCTGATATCCCAGAACAATGGCGTTCCCAGGATAAAGCAGATCGTCGAGTCATTGAGTATCCATTTTGGAAAGCCCATCCCTGGGGAAAACGGCTGTTATGAGTTCCCAGAGCCCTCCGCATTGGCAGACGCACCCGTAGAAGATATCAATATTTGCAGGGGTGGTTATCGTTGCCGCTACATATCTGGCGTAGCCAAGAGGATCCAACAAACACCCTCGCTTTTAACAGATCTGACAAGATTGCCAAAAGAAAGCGCCAGAGAGCTTCTGCTGTCATTCCAGGGGATTGGCAAAAAGGTGGCTGATTGCATTCTTTTATACAGTGGCATCGACCGCAGCGTATTCCCTGTTGATCGGTGGATCAAACGGGTTATGGAGGCGTTATACTTCAAGCGGGAAACCGATGAAAGCACGATACGTGAATTCGCACAGGAGTATTTCGGAGATCTGGCAGGAATCGCACAGCAGTATCTGTTCTATTATGCAAGAGAGAATAAAATTGGACTGTAGACTTAGGCTGCGAACACCTCATTCTTACAAGGATTCACTGGATTTTTGCATCGCCTTCCGGTTGGCGACAACCATAACGGTTATGGCAAAAAGCGCTGTAACCAGGGTATAAAGCCATGGGGAGTTATGCACGATTAACATGGTCAAACGCACCCATGTCCCTGTTAAAATCGTGACTTCAACCATAATCAGCATGGATTTGGCTGTGTCTTTAAAGCCCAACTCTTTTAAAAGGACCACAAAAGTGGCCATACAGGGGAAATAAATGATGAGGGTTGTAACCCCTGTGATCATTTGAACACCGTTCAGCGCCAGAGGCTCAAGCAACGCTACGGATGCGTCTTTTCGAACGATCCCGATAAGATAGGATGAGACCGCTTCACTGGGAAGTCCAAACACGCCTGAGATCACCGGCTTTGCCAGGTTGCCCAAAAAATCCATTACACCAAGCATAGTAAGGATGTTCACGAAAAGTATACCGCCCAGGACATAAGGAAAAGCATCGGTTAGAAACTCATACAAACGGGTACCGAGATTTCGCATCAACACTTTAAACCCCGGAAGACGGTATGGCGGAATCTCCATGATCAGCGTGTCGGTGGTTCCCTTGACGGTTAGCCTCAGAAATGAACCAAGAACAACCCAAAGAGCCATAATGGTGATCAGGATAGCGATAACATGCCCGGTCCCATAAGATGCTGTCAGCGAAAAGATAATCGCCGACTGGGCCATGCATGGGATTGTGATTGCTGTAAGAGTTGCTGTAATAAAGCGCTGGCGCCGCGATTCCAGGTTGCGTATAGCCATGACACCGGGAACATTGCATCCCAAGGCAAGCATCATAGGAATGATAGAAAACCCGTGCAGGCCAACCTTGTGCATGAACCTGTCAAACAGAACAGCGATTCGGGGCAAATACCCCAAATCCTCCAAAAAACCGAGAACCAGGTAAAAAATTAAAATGTATGGAAACACAAGACCCAGTTCCATAAAAATCCCGGTGGTTAAAACGCCCATGGCAGCCTCGTAATCGATTTTGTCTGCAGAGATGTCCCCAAGAAGAATCTCATGCCAAAGGCCTCCCCCTCCGAGAAGACGGCTGAGGAAAAGGATAAACGGTGTATAGTACCTGTCAAAAAGTTGTTCCATCAACCCTACCAAAAATTCTCCGGTAACAATAATCACTTGGAAAAGGGCGATGATTATTGCTATGGCAATCGGTATGCCCGCCAAAGGATGAACGCTGATATCCTGCAGTCTTTCCAGAAAAGTGTGATGCCTGTGTTCCAGGCTTTGTACAGAGGTTACGATTTCACCGATGGCCTGCCAGCGGTTTTTATATTTCTTGGGGGTGACTTTTTTGGGATAATGCAATATTTTCTGTATCAGTTTGTCAACCCCTGCCCCGGTTATCCCTGTGGTGGTTACCACCGGAACACCCAGCATTTCCGAGAGTTTGTCCACATCAATTGAAATACCTTTATGTATAGTATCATCCCACATGTTCAGTGCTATGATAACTGGCTTTTTAAATTCCAGTAGCTGCAGGGTAAGGTTTAGGTTTCGTTCAAGATTTGTCGCATCCACCACATTGACATAGATATCACCTTCCGGCATCAGGCGGCATGCTACCTGTTCGGCCTCACATTCCGGATCCAGCCGGTATATTCCGGGTACATCAATCACTTCTATCTTTTCTGTATCAGGGATATGACAGCTTTTACACTTTATTGTCGAACAGGAAGCACAAGCCGGGTTTTTCCTTACAACTGTAAGGGTTCCACTTGTATAAGAAACTGTTGTTCCCGGGTAATTCGATGTTCTGGCATTTACTCCCGTCAATTGGGTGAAAATTGCACTTTTACCCACATTGGGGTTTCCAACAAGCAATACTTTCATTCAGTTCTCCTTCGTTCTAAGCCTACAGACATAAAAAATACAAGACCACTATGAGGATAATCGCATATTATCCGCCACAACACCTTGCTTTTACTTCAATCATGCGCATCTATGCTGTTATTGTTACGGATGCCCTACAATGATTTTATTGGCAATTTCACAGCCCAAAGCGATCTGTGTGGTGCCTGCTTCAACAATGATCGGCCCACCGCCCATCACAGCACTTTTTTTAACGATTTGGACCCCTTCCCGCAGCCCCAACGATTCAAGTTTGCTGCAAACTCCTCTTCCACCGTTAATGATTCTAATAATTCCTCTATCGCCTATTTTCATCTCTCTAAGCGTCATTCCTGCTGCCCCTCTCAGATCATTCCAAAAAAAATGCCCCTAAGACCCTCGCTTCAAGGCGTAATTGTACATTTGTAGGATATCATTTTTGATAATGATTGTCAATTTCTATTTAATCAGATTCACCATTTCTTTATCAAATGCTACTTATACCCCGTTCTGGCCTGTAGGATACGTTACTTTTCAGAGGTATCTGATGAGATATAGGGTGTGAACAGTAACTAGGATACAAATAGGCTTGGTGGTAGTGTGCAATTTTCTTGAGGAAAATTCCATTAACGTGTATAATACTAGATAATAAAATTTAACTCCCAGGTTTTATAACCATTGAATTATAAATATTAAATATGGGACAAAAATATGATATGAAGGGTCATAAGAGAATGCATCTTTTTATCGTAAATCCGGTTGCCGGAAAAGGACGCACCTTGGGCATCATTCCTGAAATCGAATCATTAATGAAAAAGCACGCACTTCCCTGGCGGGTTGAGATCACCAATGCTCCTGGTCATGCTGCAGAAATAGCACGTGAGTACATAAAAGACAACAGGAATTTAAGAATATTTGCCGTCGGCGGCGATGGCACTCTGAACGAGGTCCTGCAGAGCACAGTCGGAACCGACGCCTGCCTTGGAATCGTCCCGGCAGGAACCGGAAATGATTTCATAAAGAGCTTTTGCCCCATGAAAGAACCACTTGAGTTGTTACCCTTCATGATTCATGCAATACCGGTACCTGTGGATGTCTGTAAAATGAATGACAGATATTTTGTTAATATTGCCTCAGCCGGCTTTGATGCGGATGTCGTGGCAAGCACCCAGCATCTGAAGCATCTTCCCTTCATGAAGGGGAAAATTGCCTATATCGGTGGCATCCTTTTATCCTTAATCCGCAAGAAAAATATTCAGGCAACCTTTTTTCTGGATGGGGAAGAAATCCATATGCCCAGCCTATTATTATCGGCGTTTGCAAATGGCCGATATTATGGCGGCGGTATGATGCCTGCCCCGCAAGCCTGCCCTGATGACGGTTTTTTGGATGTATGCATGATTGAGGGAATGAACCGGTTAAAGATTCTGGCCTTTTTTCCGCGCTTCATTCAGGGAACTCACACGAGTATGAATGGAGTAAGCATACGCCGATGTCAGTCACTCAGGATGGAAAGCCCTCATCCCGTCCATGTGAATGCTGACGGGGAATTGTTCCAGTATAAGAGTTTGGAAATCAACTTGATCCATAAAGGGCAGCAATTTATTAAACCATTATGATAGCTGAATGCACCTGTAAAGATGCGTTCTGCTGCATCGTGAAGTATTTTTCTAAACACTAAACCCTAAACCTTCTTTGAGCAAGTGAAAAGGAGGTATGCCTCTTGAATGATATATCAACCATATGCAATCTGAAAGATGACAAATCCTGCGCCGTCACCTTTACAACAGACGATGCGCTGTATCGCTCCTGTTTGTTCTATCGTTCCAAATTCGAGGAATACGGGCTGAGGGGCACGGTGGCGATCACGGCAGACTTTGTTTGTCCCTCCACAAATAGTGATATAACTGAAAACAATGGCTATGGCAATTGGGAACAATGGAAGGCTTTGGTGGACAAGGGATATTTCGATGTCGCCAATCATACAAAAAGTCATCCCTCTTTGGATAAGATATCTGCAGAACAATTGGAGGTTGAAGTGAATGCTGCACGGGAACTGCTTCAGGCGAAATTCCCCGGGCAAAAGGTTCTGTGCATGGCGAATCCGTTTGTTGTAACAAACGATACAATTGATGCCGTCATCCGGCAGCAGCACTTTTCAGCCCGAAACGGCCAGAGCGGGTACAATTCATTATCTCCCACCATGGAAGAATGGTACCATCTAAATTATCAGATAGCACTTAGCCATTTGACAGCGGAAGACATGAACGCCTGGATTGATACCGCAATTGACAAGCAGTCATGGTTGATTGAGATGTGGCATGGCGTTGACGGACAGGGTTGGGAGCCTCCAGCATCAGCCGAGTGTGACAGGCATCTGGAATACCTGTCCAATCATCTGGAGAAGGTTTGGAATGGAACAATGGGTGAAGTTACGCAATATTTATGGCAGAAACAGCATTCATCCATAAAAACAATGGTTCAGGATGCGTCCGAGATCCATGTTTATTTGAATACCACGCTGGACGCTTCTCTGTTCGACTACCCGTTAACGCTGAAAACAATCGTTCCTCCGAGCTGGAAATGGGTCAGGATTTTTTATGGAAACCGGGACGAGATCTGTCCCGTTACGATAAAAGACGGAGAAGGCCAAATCATCTATAGCGCTAAACCGAATTCCGGAAAAATCGTCATTAAAGACATGGAGTAGTATTCTTTTCGTTCCCCCGGTTATCAACAGTGTGCGAAGTGCTTTTCTCCAGAATTTTTTCGACCAACTGGCTGACACAGTCCTCAAGCGAATCTCGTTCTGTATTTAATACAAGCTCTGGGTTTTGTGGTTCCTCGTAAGGTGCGGATATCCCTGTAAAGTTTTTGATTTCCCCTTTGCGTGCTTTTTCGTAAAGACCCTTTGGATCCCTTTTCATGCACGTTAACAGATCCGCCTTGACATAGACTTCCAAAAAGCTGCCTCTGGCTTTTTCCCTGGCCAATTGCCGCATGGTACAAAGAGGGGAAATGAAACTGGCAAGAACAATGATTCCTGCGTCTTGAAATAAAGCACATACTTCCGCGATTCTGCGGATGTTCTCAAAACGATCCCTTTCAGAAAAACCAAGATCACTGTTCAGGCCGAACCGCACATTATCGCCATCCAGCCTATATACCACCTTCCCCATCCCTAGAAGAACCTTTTCTGCTTCCACGGCTATGGTTGATTTCCCGGATGCCGACAGGCCGGTAAGCCAAACCACAAGCCCTTTCTGTCCTAATAATCTGTTTCTGTCCCCTTGGGTTACCTTGCCTTCGTGAAAGGTTATATTACTGCTTTGCATCCGGTTCATCCCCTTTCGTGCGTCGATTATGATCCAACTGCATTTTCCTGAATTGCAACGGAGTGCACCCCTTGATCTCTGGAAACCGCCTGTTAAAGGTTGGAATACTGTTAAACCCACAGCTAAAAGCGATTTCAGAGATATTTCCATCATTATGGATGATTTTGCTCTCGGCGTGCTTAATCCGGATCTTGTTCAGATACAGATGGAACGGGCTTCCCGTCGCCTTGTTGAAAACACGCGACAGATAGTGTTCACTGAACCCTGCGTTTTCTGCTGCTGATTTCAGTGTAATGGGTTCCATGTAATTCCGTTCAATATAGTCCACCACTTTGCCGATTTTATGCAGCAGGTCCTTGCGATAACCTCCCGAAAGCGTGGCAGCTCTGTCCATATTCCGTGCGACCAAAGCAGTCAAATCAAAGATGCGGGCAAGTAAAATGAACCTTGAGCCCGTTCTTATGTTCACGGCTTCCTCAAGGATTTCATCAATATACTGCATAGCCTTGGTATGGAGTTCCTTATCAGTGTTTTTGCGTATGAACATTGAGCTGGTGATCAAGGAATAATCCCCACGCAACAGCTCACAGCTCATCATTCCCTGCAGATCGAACAGGATAAAAGCCCGTTCTCTGTCTATCGAAAGGGGATAGCTGTGGATATCTCCGCCGGCAATAAAGACAATATCATCTTCCTGCAATGTGTATTGATGGTTGTTGATGATGATGTTGGAATCCATCTTCTTTGCAACAGCAATTTCGATAGCTTTATGCCAGTGTGCCGGATACTGATATGTTTTTTCGGTGCTATGTTCGACCCTTACAGGGAAGGATTCCGGGAACATATCCATTTCTACAAGGTCTTTAATGTACATAAAAAACCCCCTCCCCATTCTATATGAAAACGGGGAGCGGGGCAAGCCTTCGCAAGCAGGGGCAACATCGTCCAATGTCGTTTTTGCGACGAGTTCACTTCACTCTGAACGTAGCGTTCAGTGGCGCTTTTCCGGTCAGCTGAATACTTCTCGAATCGGGCTGGGAGCCACCGACAAACAGCTCGAAATCACCCGGTTCGGTGATTCTAAGGCCTTCTTCGTTAACCACGGTCATCTGTTCTGGCAGAATATCAAAAGAGATCTCTTTCGATTCTCCGGGTTTCAGGCTCACTCTTTGAACACCCGATAGCTGCCAAACTGGCACAGTATAGCTTGCCTGAACATCTTTAAGGTATACCTGTGTGATCTCATCCCCTGCGACTTTTCCAGTGTTGGTCACGGTAACGGTAGCGGTAAGGCCTTCACCGATTTTGATTTCTGTTTTGGAAAGCTTCAGAGCAGAGTACTCAAACTGTGTATAGCTTAACCCATATCCGAAAGGATATAGTGCTTCATTTTTCATGTAGCGATATGTTCGGTTTTCCATTGAATAATCGGTAAAGTCAGGCAATTCCTCTACTGACCGATAAAAAGTTATCGGAAGCCTTCCCGATGGATTTGTTTCACCAAATAACACCGAGGCAACTGCTCTTCCTCCTAAAGCACCCGGGTACCAGGCATTTAGGATTGCAGATGCATTTTCGTCTGCCCAATTCACAGCCAGCGGGCTTCCGGTTAATAATACCAAAATGACTGGTTTGCCCGTTGCGCAGACTGCCTCAAGCAAAGACTGTTGTATGCCGGGCAGGTTTAGATCCTTCTTGTCACCTGAACCGAACTCGTTGCTTTCATGCATTTCTTCCCCTTCAATGGTCGCATCAAGCCCGAGGCAAAGCACCACAACATCGGCATTTTCAGCACAAATTACAGCTTCCTGTGTCCTGTCTGCTGCTTCACCAAGATCCTGTATCCTATCTTTGTATAGGTGGCAGCCTGTCGAATAATAAATCCTTGTATCTTCCCCTACAAATTCCCGAATCCCTTCAAGCACCGTTACATATTCAGCAGCCGTTCCTTCATAATTGCCCACAAGGGCCGGACGGCTATTGGCGTTGGGTCCGATCACGGCAATGGATTTTATTTTATCCTTCTGAAGCGGAAGAATGCCGTCATTCTTCAACAATACAAGGGACTTTTTCGCAGTATCCAACGCAAGGTCCAGGTGCTCCTGGCAGTCTACCACATCATAAGGAATAGAAGCATATGGTACCTGGTCTTCGGGATCAAACATACCGAGACGCATCCTTGTGGCCATCAGACGTGTTACAGAACGATCAATCTCCTCTTCAGTGATCAGCCCTTCCTTAAGCGCAATCAATAGGTTTCCGTAAAGGTTGCCACAATTTAAATCACATCCGTTGCGAACTGCCAGTGAAACAGACTCCGGCGCCGTTGCCGTTACCTGGTGGTGCAGGTGAAAGTCCCGAATTGCCCAGCAGTCGGAGACAACGTGACCTTCAAAGCCCCATTCCTCTCTAAGGATATCGTTAAGAAGCGTTTTACTTCCACAGCAGGGTTCACCGTTTGTTCGATTATAAGCGCCCATGACCGACTCCACACGTGCTTCCTGCACCAACGCTTTGAATGCGGGCAGGTAGGTATCCGTCATATCTCTTTTGGAAGCAATGGCGTCAAAGTGATGACGATCGGCTTCAGGACCGCTGTGCACGGCATAATGCTTTGCACATGCTGCTAATTTGAGGTATTTGGAATCATTCCCTTGAAGTCCTTTAACAAAAGCAACACCCAACCTGCTTGTGAGGTATGGATCTTCCCCATAGGTTTCCTGGCCCCGACCCCATCTCGGATCACGGAAAATGTTGATATTCGGAGACCAATAGGTAAGGCCCTTGTATATGCCCCTATCGTTTTTCCTGGCATATGCATGGTGCTTTGCACGGCCTTCGGTTGAGATCACGTCTGCAACTTTATGCAGAATCGCTTCATCAAAGGTTGCAGCCATCCCGATCGCCTGTGGAAACATCGTCGCCGTACCTGCTCTTGCAACACCATGAAGGCCTTCATTCCACCAGTTATAGGCCGGAATGCCAAGCCTTTCGATGGCTGGAGAGCTGTGCAGCATTTGGGATACCTTTTCTTCAAGTGTCATCCTGGACACCAAATCTTCAGCTCGCTCCTGAAAAGAAATTTCCGGGTTCAAGTATACTTCTTTTTTTCCCACGCCAAAACCTCCCTTATCCTGTATAAATAAAATTATCAAATGATCCTAAGACCCATCATATCCGATGATCCAGTAATTATCCAATCACCATTTGTCAGAAGTTGCTCAAATTTTGTCCGAAATTCGTCTGATTATACTATAGCATTGAAAGAATTTTCCATCAAGCTGGTATAGGTTCAACACCACAGACTATACAGCACTAATTACTGTTCACACGGGTGGTTAACTCACGCCATCCACGGGCTTTTATTGGGTGTTAACAATAACCAGTGCTATTCCGGCACCCAGAAAGGCAAGAACAGGGGTTGTGCAAAATTCAATAAATCCGGGAAATATCCTGAATCGTTCTGGCCAAATTTGGTGTATTTTCACATACAAAATGTTAAGTTTGTCCCATATTTCAATTCCAGGTTAACTGATATCATAATAGTATATGAGCTGAACCTTTTTGTAACGCTCCATAGTCCAGGCCACAATTGCCTTTCGTCTTCGCAGCGCCAAAATTCAGTTCAGCTTATACAGTGAACCGATTATGTAGAAAATTCATAACGGCCATGGCTGTGGTTCTGGTTATTTCAAGACTGAGAATATTTCCTCAAAGAAAGGTGGATAAAAGATGTCTGTAAACATGGAAATCCTTGAACTGGCTGACAGGGTTATCGGTATGCTCATTCACAACAAGAAAAAGGGAGGCTACTATGATCATCTCCATATGGACACATGGGACTGGTCCATCGGTGTGGCCCTCTATGGCATGTACAAGGTATATAAAAAAACAGGTGACAAGAAGTATCTTGATTATCTAATCGAATGGTATGACCGCCAGCTGGCAAAACCTGTTTCACATATGAATATTAATACGGTATGTCCCATATTAACATTGTGCTTCCTCTATGAAGAAACATCGAACAAGAAATATCTTCCCCACATTCAGATGTGGACAGACTGGGTGATGAATCATTTGCCCAGAACCCAGTACGGGGGTATGCAGCACTATACCATTACAGCTCCCAATGAACAAGAGCTGTGGGATGATACCCTTTATATGACAGTATTGTTTCTTCTAAAGGCAGGTAAATTATTTGACAACGGTGATTTGATTGAAGAAGCAAAGTATCAGTTTCTTTTTCATATCAAGTACCTTCAGGATACAAAAAACGGTTTGTTTTACCACGGATGGACATTTGACGGCAGGCACAATTTTGCCAATGCATATTGGGGAAGAGGAAACAGTTGGATAACTTCCGGTGCGGTGGAATTCATAGAAATATTCGCTGAAGATGATGCAGTGGCCCGGTTTGTTAAAAATGCGTGGCTGGAACAGGTCATGGAGCTTATCAAACATCAGGGGGAAAACGGTTTATTCAATACACTTTTGAATGATAGGAGCAGCGATTATGAAACTTCAGCAACTGCCGGGATTGCCTATGGTATCCTAAAGGGAGTCCGGCTTGGTATTCTGGAGAAAAGATACCTTGAATATGGCACAAAGGCTGCCCGAGCGGTCATTTCAAAAATTGAACAAAGCGGAATGGTCGGCGGTGTCTCTTATGGTACCTGCATGGGAAATGATTTGGCGTACTACAAAAAAATACCCATGGTACCTACAGCTTATGGGCAGGGATTGACCTTTATGATGCTGACAGAGCTGATATAGCTTAGTAAAGCATTTGGATTCCTGCCCCCAAAAGGAGGGCCAGGATCAAAGCGGTATTCATTATCGTAAAATTGCTTACGGATAGGGCAAAGGTTTCGGCTTTGAGCTGTTTCTGTTCAAATGCCCTGCAGTTTTTTGTAACCGGAATCAACGTAATGAAGAACAATAGTCCTGTGATGGGAACAATCCCGATAAGAATTGCGGTGGCAACTGACAAATAAGCTACACAATAAAGCATCTTAAACAGAAATATTGCTTTTTGCTTACCAATATACAGCGGAAGGGTGTATCGGCTGTTTTCCAGCTCCTCCTCCATATCGCAGATGTTGTTTGCAAGCATAATATTCGCAATGCCAGTCACAGCTGGAACCGAACAGATAAAAACAGATAAAACTTCAGCTACATTCATCTGCAGTGTAAAGACAGAATTGTCAAGGCTCAGAACAAGGATGTTCCTATCCATCACGTGAATGACAGCAGACAGAAATGGTATTAAAAAGCCCATGAATATACCTGAAAATATTTCTCCAAAAGGTGTTCTGGAAATTGGTACAGGCCCTGCAGAATACAAGACACCTACCATAAAGGAAATTACCCCAATAATGAGAACGATAGCATTTGTATTTAAAAAAAGCATGAATCCAGCTAAAACTGCAATGGCAAATAAAACAACGATCACGATCACAGCGGTTGACTCTCTTATGTTGTCACGAACAATTGCATTGTGTTTTTCATAACCATAACCCGTTCTTTTTTTAGCATTCTTGAAATCCATATAGTTATTGATTGCTGTTGTTGTCATATCAAATGAAAGCAGAGAGATAAACATTAGAAGAAAGTTTTCCACATCAAACTTTTGATAGCGATATAAGGCCAGTACGGTTCCCAATGCAAAGGATATCATGCTGGCCAGTTTTGTCTGTATTTCTACATATTTTAAAAAACTTCGTATTTTCATGCTTTCATGCCATGGAATAATTCCATAACTCCCCGATTGATTCGCTATCATTATAGATCATGATCAAGGAAGGCTACAAGCCACAAAACGGTGTTTATGCCAGGAAATTCGCCTGTCAGATAAAAAAGAGGCATCTTTGATGCCCCCATGGTTTAGAACGGTACTACATTTGTTGCTTGAGCCCCACGTTGACCTTGCTCAATATCGAATTGAACACGCTGACCTTCATCAAGTGTCTTATACCCTTCTGTCTGGATTGCGGAAAAATGAACAAAAACATCTTCCCCGTCTTCTCTTTCAATAAACCCGAAGCCTTTTTCGGCATTGAACCATTTTACTGTTCCGACCATCTTTAACACCTCCAACATATATATTTATTATGTCAACGCTCCCTGTTCTTTATACTTCTTTTTTGATGAAAGATCAAGTATTTTCTGAATTTATTAGTTTTTTCGAAATCAAATGGTTTCATGCAAAGCAGATTTTCTGATCAATTTGCAATCAATCTTTCCCCAGAATACAGACTTTAATACTATATTTCTGGTTAGCAATTAATGGCTTCGCTTATTCTTTCGCATGGGTAAAAAGAAGAAGTACTTCCAACTTTAAGCAGCGTTGATTTTTTAAACCTCATGTTATATAATGCGGTTAACAGATGGTATTTTCCCAGCGGTGAACGCCCAATGAAGGGGAAAACCACCTTCTCACTATATATCGCATGGCCTTGTACAGCTCTTTTGTGTAAGCCGATAAAGGCAATACCTGCTGTTTAAACGGCTCGATACAATCGGCGCTGACCCTGTTGAAGCTGAAAAGAGCCATATCGGTAGCAAAAGGTGAGCAAGCACAAACGAAGCGATTACAGCAGACGGAGGGTCCTATGAGAATCATCATCATCGGCGATGGTAAAGTCGGTTACAGCTTGGCAGAAAACCTGTCAAAAGAAGATAATGATGTCACGGTAATTGATAAAGACCCCGAGGCCTTAAAAAAAGCCGATGAGTACCTGGATGTCATGTGTATCAAGGGCAATGGCGTTAGCATGAAAGTTCTGACCGAGGCAGGCATCCGCCAATGCGATCTGCTCATTGCAGCAACAGCCAGCGACGAAATGAATATGGTGTGCTGCCTTACCGGAAAGAAACTGGGTGCCAAGCATACCATTGCGAGAATCAGAGATCCGGAATATGCTGATGAACTGACGCTTCTGAAAAAAGAACTAGGGCTGGATCTGGTATTCAATCCTGAAAGGGCTGCAGCACGTGAAATCGCCCGAATGCTTCGCTTTCCCAAGGCCATGAATGTTGAAATTTTTGCCCGTGGCCATGTGGAAATGGTGGAGGTGCGTGTTGTTGACAGTATGCCGATCGCTGGCAAGAAAATAAAAGATATCTTTGCAAGTAATGCGTCATTTGTCCTTATCGGCGCTATCCTGCGGAATAACGAGGTCATAATTCCAAAGGGTGACTATACGATTGAAACAAACGACACAATTTTTGTTGTGGGCCGCCCAAGCAATATATCAAGCTTTTTAAATCATCTGGGGCTTTACAGTCAAAAAGTGAAAAATGTCATGATCGTAGGTGGTGGCAGGACCCCATATTACCTTACAAAGTCTCTGGAAGAATCGGGTATGCGGGTAAAACTCATTGAGCTCGATTATGAGAGATGCTTGGTGTTGTCCGAGCTTCTTCCCCATTCCATCATTATTCATGGAGACGGCTCGGATGAATCTGTTCTTCTATCTGAGAACCTTCCCGACATGGATGCTTTTATTGCCCTTACCGGGCGGGACGAAGACAATTTTATGGCCGCTCTTCTGGCAAAACAGGCGGGTGTGCAAAAAGTTGTAGTTAAAATTAATCGGCTGAATTATATCAATATTATAAAAACCGCCGGAATTGACAGCGTTGTCAACCCAAGCCTGATAACGGTCAACCTCATTCTTCGGTATGCACGGGGCATGAAAAACGCTCTTGACAACCCCATCGAGGCTTTGTACAGAATTGTGGATAATCAGGCAGAAGCCGTCGAATTCAGTGTCAACGAAGATGCTGACTATCTTGATATTCCTCTCAAAAAACTGAAGCTGATTGACGGGGTACTTGTGGCTGTACTGGTTAGGAAAAATAAAATTATTATTCCCCATGGCGATGATGTGATAAAATTGGGAGACCGTGTCATCGTGATTTCTAAAAACTTAAAGGTTTCCAGCCTATCCGGCATTATCGCACCAGGAGGTATATCCTTTGAACTACAGAGCAATCGCTAAAAGCCTTGGGATTGTCGTATTCATTGAGGGGGTGTGCATGCTTCCATCCCTCTTGGTAAGCCTTATATATCGAGAGAATGATGCAAAGGCTTTCGTATATTCCATAGTAATAACCATTACCGTCGGGCTTTTATTGTACCGGATCCACGCCAAAAGCAGCAACTTTTATACCCGAGATGGCTTCGCGGTTGTTTCGCTTAGCTGGATACTGGTTTCTTTTTTCGGCTCACTTCCGTTCCTTCTCAGTAGAACGATACCAGCGCCAATCGATGCTTTTTTTGAATCCGTCTCAGGCTTTTCAACAACGGGTGCTACGATACTGCAGGAAATAGAAAGCCTTCCAAAAGGAATACTCTTCTGGAGAAGCTTTACCCACTGGATGGGCGGGATGGGAGTTCTGGTATTAACCTTAGCCGTTCTGCCTTCAGTTGGGGCCAGCTCTTTTCATATCATGAAAGCAGAGGCTACCGGTCCCAGCACCGAAAAGCTTGTTCCAAAGCTGGGTCAGTCAGCCAAAATATTATATACCATATACACCGTGCTGACGGCAGCACAAGTTATATTCCTGCTAATCGCCGGCATGCCTCTTTACGATTCGTTGATCCATGCATTCAGTTCAGGCGGTACGGGTGGTTTTTCAAACAGAAACCTGAGTGTAAGTGCATACGGGAATGTTTTCATTGAAGTGATTATCACGGCCTTTGTTTTGTTGTTTGGGGTCAATTTCGGCCTGTATTTTCAAATCCTGAAGGGCAATTTCCGAAATTTCTACCGTGATGAAGAATTCCGTTTTTATATTGGAACCGTGTTGGTTTCTGTTCTTATAATTACGCTGCAGCTGTCTGCCAAAGGTATATTCACCTTTGGAGAAAGCCTGCGTCACTCTTCCTTTCAGGTGGCCTCAATTATTACAACCACAGGATATGTCACCACAGATTTCAATTTGTGGCCTGCCTTAAGCAAATGTATCCTGATGATACTGATGCTCATCGGAGCAAGCGCGGGTTCTACAAGCGGCGGTATGAAATGCATCCGCATCCTGCTTCTCTTTAAGATAGCCAGGAGAGAAGTAGCAAAAATTATCCACCCGAGAGCAGTACATACCGTCAAATCTGGAGGCAGGGTCGTTGATGAAGATACCCTTTCCAAAACATTGGCCTTTTTCTTTATCCACTTCGCCATCCTCGCCATATCCGTCCTGGTTGTTTCGCTGGACGGTAAAGATATGACTTCCACTGTAACATCCGTTATTGCAACACTCTCAAACACAGGCCCTGGTCTCGAAATAGTAGGCCCTACGGGTAACTTCTACAGTTTTTCTGTTCTTAGCAAATTGGTGTTCTCGTTCTGTATGATAGCTGGCAGACTGGAACTGATTCCAATGCTGATGATATTCTCCCCGAATGCCTGGAAGAAAGGAAACATTTGATATACATCCTCAAAAAACGCCTTGCGGCATATGGATGAGTTCCAAATACCGCAAGGCATCTCCAGGTATGTATTGAGGATCAGTTAACAACTGTTCCCTGGGGGTAACAATTATTGATACTTATGATACAATCTGTACACGAATTCAGCAGCTTCAGCCCTTGAAGTGTTATCTCTCGGCATAATTTTTCCATTACTTCCGACTATCAGCTCTTCATTCACAAGCGCAGCAGCACTGCTTAACGCATATTCTGCAATATCCGCTTTGTCAGTGAACCTTTCAAGTACTGTTTCCGGAGCCTGTCGCTCAAGCTCATTAAGCAATTCCAGTGTTCTTCCGACCAAAGTCATCATATCCTGCCTGGTAATGCTCAAATCCGGTTCAAATTTGTTGTTACCTGTTCCAAGCGTGATCCCCAGTTGTTTTGCTACACCAATCTCATTGTAGTAATACGCATCCGTGCTGATATCGTCAAATGCGTCACTGAACGAAGCGCTCAGGCCAAGTGCTCTAACAAGTGCATACAGGAAGTCCGCTCTGGTGACGTTTTCAGCAGGTCTGAACAGTTCATTTTCGGTCTTCATGATCTCTTTTGCAGCAAGTGCTTCTATCGATTTTTCCGCCCATGTAGCGCTGCCAAGATCATTGAAGCTCTTCCTTACGTACGCTATAGCATAATTACTGAAGTGGGTTGTCTTAAATGACACTGTACCGGTTTCAGCATCATATCTGCCGCTTGGCACAGTAACAACCTCTCCTTCACTATTGATGTACCATACAACAATGCTGTCGGGGTTTTCCAATTCTTCTTCTGTCGGCGTGTATGGTATGGTCACGGTGACAGGCGCATCAGGGTTATCCCAACGCAGGTAATTTCCGTCAATGGACAAAGATAATTGAATGATCGGTCTGCCAGCTAAGGCTGTTTTTACTTCTTCCGGCAAATCATATTTGCTTCCATCACCTATGGTAATAACCGCTTCTTTCCCAGAAGCATCTGGAACACCCGCCAAAAAGTTGTCCGTGACTGTGATTGAACCCAATTTCGAGGTGACGGTAAGCATCCGTTCCCCTTCGGTATGGGTCAGAGAATCGACGGGAAGACCAATTTCGTATGTGTTCACGCCACTCACTTCACGTATTATGACGTTTATACCCTTTTCCAGCATATCCTCTGCTTGGGTCTCATCCAATGTTACAATTCCTGTACCTTCGCTGACCCATGGCAACATAGAAGCCACTGAATCATCTATCGGGGCGGGAGTCGGCGTTGTATCCGGTGCCGGGGCTGATGGGGTTGATGGTTTTGATGGAGTTGAACCCGAATCGTCAGGTTTGCGTTCGGCTTCTGTTACAATAATCTGTGCTTGCCGTGTGATTTCCCCTTTGGTAACATCAACTATGTATCCGCCATCAAAGGTAACCGTAGCTGTTGAGCCGTTTCCTTCCGGGATACGTGCATTAACTGCTTCCTGTACCCAGGCAGTTTTGTCCGCTTGACTATACTGGCGGTTAATGGGAATCTTGTAATTCCCGCTTTCTATTAGCGCAACTGCCGCATCAACAATTACATCGTCCGGGTATGTAAGAGTCAGATATTGTGGACCGGGAATTATATTCCCTTCAGTATCCTTCAAACGGAAAATGATGAGGTTTGCAGGGGTGTTTACGTCAACCATATCATAGTCAACTGACAGCTTAACTTGTTTTCCATCGTCAGACCATGTGGTTTCCCATTGGTCAGCAAAATCCAGACCAAATCCAAATTCACGTGTGTCCAGCTCTTCATCAAATTCAATGGTTATAATCAATTTATCGTCAACTTTCTCAACGAAATCATTGATGATATTCGTATCAAAATCGGTCGGTTTGGGTTCGGGAGCTTCCGGTCGTGTAATCGTTCCACCCGCTGCAAGGATCTGCCTTTCTTCTTGTGTATCTGGAATTTCTGGCCATTCTTTGGCAGGACCATTGTTGTATCTTTCTACATTCCAGCTGATGGGTTGTGTGAATTCTGCTGCGCCTTGCTTGCCCGAGTTTTCTGCCGATGCTGTAATGTTACCGAAAGAAATCTCGAACGTAAACCCAGGTATAGTAACGAAATTTAAGTTTTTAACGTGGAATGTCTTGGTTTCGTCCCAGCCTTCCTCGGCAATTCGCACAAACAACGGATCATGGAACAGGATACCGTACTCCAGAAGAGTTGTTTCTTCAGTTTTGAAGCGTTCGGGTGTGAAGCTCATAGTAACGCGTTTTCCATCTACATATACTTCGGGTGGGTTGCTGGCATTATTTGCCAATCTGCTTGAGAATCCAATCAGACGATTTTCTTCACCCTCATCACCCTTGGATGTTGCGTGGCGCAATGAATCAGCCAGGCTCACAGCCGCAAAGAACACACTGCGGTTTTCTTTGCTACCGCCGTCAGTACGAAGCTCATATCTTCCGTAAACTGCCTGATCAGCAGTTAGATCAAATATAAACTCTTCGCCATCGTGACTTCTTGCACTAATCTCTGTGCCGTCAGGCATATAAAGCTTAACGTCAGGTGCGTTGGAATGCGCTGTAATGGTTACTGGATATCCAACCAGGAAATTCTCCTGGGCTGTCCACAAGGTGTATTTATCTGGGCGTGACCATGGTAGGTAGGAACTGTTGATTTCAAAAGGATATGAATTGAAATCACCTACATGATCATAATCTTTAGCAGGGTACGACATATTACCAAGCCCTACACCATCTGGGAACAGGTCCTTTACATGCAGGGATTTGACGTTTTTTTGTTTGATCTCACGATCCATGATCGCAATAACAAAGGGAATATCCCGTTTGTATAGGACATGATCACTCTCGCGGGCACGCACAGCTATGTTATTTCTTTCAGTTTCATCTTCGCCGATATAAGCATATACTTCCGATGCGGCCTGAACTGCGGCTACTCCGCCCTCGTTGCCCAGCCAGTGAGCATCAATTCCAGTGAGCACAAAGAACGGACGAGGTGCAACCAACGCGATGATATCACTTGAATCGAAAGGAAACTGGTTATCCTTATTCACGAAATCTTCAGCAGTATCAGGGAACCAGCTGTTTCCTCCACCGTATGAAACGGTTGGAATTTCTGTCTTACCATATACCCGGTCGGCTTTTGGATATGTATTGAAGTTAAAAATTTTCCCTTCAACCTTGTAACGGTAACTTTGAATACCTGAACCTCCGGGTTCACTGGGAAGACATATGCTGATACGATCATCAAATGCCGCAGCAAACATAGCCACTTTTCCATAGCGGGAATGACCAGTAACCAGAGTCTTGGTGGGATCGATATTCAATACTTCTCCCCACGGCTGGTCACTGCCTGCCATCGGTTGCTCCAAGGCATTGATAATCTGGCTGAC
>JAAYKJ010000186.1 GCA_012522505.1 Clostridiaceae bacterium | reverse complement strand
CTTAGACTAATCAATTCTTGCATGATTTCATCCGATAACGGGTTCAGTCCTGCATTATTTGTAAAGACCCTTGACTTTACGAATAATATTGTCTGCTGTCAGCCCATAATGCTCAAGAAGCTCTCTGTAGTTCTCTGCGGATTGTCCGAATTTGTCTCCGATGGAGATCGTTTCGATAGGTGTTCCTATTCCTCTAAGTGCATAGGTGACTGCACTTCCAAGCCCGCCAATTTCAGCATGCTCTTCAACGGTAACAATTCCCTTCACACCTTCGGAAAGCTTTTTAATCGCTTCCTCATCAAAAGGTTTTAGGGTGCTGACATTAACTACCTTTGCGGAAATGCCTTCTTCGTTGAGTTTATCCGCTGCGACAAGCGCTTCATATACCATTGCGCCCATTGCAAATATGGTTATATCCTTTCCTTCCCGCATCACAACAGGTTTTCCGATGACGAACTCGTTGTCCTCTGGATATATGTTGGGAAGATCGTTTCTGCAAAGCCTTACATAAACCGGCCCATCATATTCGGTAATCGCCTTGATTGCCTTTTTCGTTTCAATCGAATCACAAGGTGCAATCACTGTCATATTCGGTAATGCACGCATAATCGCAATATCTTCGACTGACTGGTGAGTTGCTCCGTCTCCAAAATCCGAAAGCCCTGCGCTGGAACCCATAATTTTTACATTCAGTTTTCCGAGAGCAACACTCTGGCGGATTTGATCAAAAGTACGTCCGGATGAGAAAACTGCGAATGAATTCACAAATGGGATCTTACCTGTTAAAGAAAGCCCCGCTGCGAAAGAAACCATGTTGGCTTCGGCAATCCCCATCTCAAAATGTCTGTCTGGAAATTCCTGCTCGAATAAAAAGGTCATCGTGCTTTTGCCGAGATCGGCTTCGAGAACCACGATCCTGTCGTTTTGCTTGCCAAGTTCTATAAGAGTATCTCCGTAAGTTTTTCTTTGATTTTGCATAACCATATTACATTACCTCCTGTCCCGAAAGGATTCTACAGGCTGTATCATATTGTTCCTGTGTCATTGCACCGTTATGATAGGCCGCATTGTTCTCCGCAAAGGGCAATCCTTTTCCTTTAACTGTATGAGCAATGATAATTGTTGGCTTCCCTTTCAGGTTTCCGACTTTGTCGAGGGTTTCTACGATCTGTGCCATGTCGTGTCCGTCGATTTCGATGGTATTCCATCCGAAAGCTTCCCATTTTTCCTTTATAGGATTAATATTGAAGCGTTCTACAATTGGGCCTGTAGCCTGAAGCTTGTTGCAGTCCAAAATTGCGGTGAGGTTGTCGAGTTTGTAAAACGATGCAGACATTGCCGCTTCCCAAATCTGACCCTCGGCCAATTCGCCGTCTCCTACAACACAGAATACCCGGCTGTCGCTTTTATCCAATTTCAGGCCAGCTGCAACTCCACAGGATATGGACAAACCTTGTCCGAGCGAACCTGTATTGGCTTCAATACCTGGTGTTGTGTTCATGTCAGGATGCCCCTGCAGCATCGCGCCTAATTTTTTTAAATTCCATAATTCTTCCATGGGAAAGTATCCACTTAACCCAAGGGCTGCATATTGTGCAATCGCAGAATGCCCCTTACTGAAGATTAGTCTGTCTCGCCCTTCCCACCCTGGGTTTTTCGGGTCATGTTTCATTCTGTTGAAATACAGTGCTGCAACGACGTCAGCGATGGAGCATGAACCTCCAAAGTGTCCGGGTGTACCCGGTCCAACCATTTTCACAATTGTTAGCCGGATTTCCCTTGCCTTCCTTTCCAGTTCCTGAATCAAACCGCTCATAATATCATCCTCCTTCAGATGTGTTGTATGATGTAATACAAGTAAAAACGTTCTTTGCTATCGTACCAATCGTTTTGTTTCAGTCTTTATTCCAGTTGTTCCGTATGACAGGAAACACCTTAAGGCCTTAGTCTGACTTTACTCTTATTCTTCCACTTTTGTTGTTCTGCAATTCATTCACTTTACTCATTGTCACATGGATATGCTCCCGCATCATTTCAACAGCTGTCTTTTCATCCCTGTTCCTAATTGCTTCAAGGAGCTTTCGGTGATAATACAATCCATCTTTGTATCCGGTAATACCAACGATTTCTTCCATTGTTTTCCGCAACATATCATGAATAATTGCATTGACCTTGATGATGACGCTGTTGTGCGTAGCCATTGCTACTGCGGTATGAAAATTCAAATCTGCCGATGCAAAATCATTAACCTTACCCCGTTTCTTCTCCATGATCTGAATCGCTTTCTCCATTCTGACCAGGTCTTCCTCAGTTGCTCTTTTCGTTGCCAGCTTAACGCTTTCAACCTCGATCATCTCACGGAATTCCAGCATTTCGGAAAGATTTGCACCCTCAATCATCAGAAAAGGAAGCAGGGCATTCATATAATTGTCCGGCAAAACTTCCGCCACATAAGTACCCTCACCTCTGCGGATAGTCAGGATACCCATACCAACAAGCCTGTGTATCGCTTCACGAACTGAAACTCTGCTCACACCAAACAACTCTGTTAATTCCAGCTCTCCGGGTATTTTGTTTCCGGGAGCCCACTCACCCGAAATAATGTGCTCCTTCATCTGTTCGAATACTGCATCGCTGATTCGCTTTTGCTTGATAGTAGTGATTGCCATTTTTCCTCCACTTGTAAGATGTATTACAACTAAGAATATTATATCGCAACTAGAATTTAATTTCAAGGTTTTGTTATATAAAAACCCGATCTGTATAGTTCAGCTCGGGCAAGCAGCTCACTGAATCAATGGTATTTGGATTATTGCCTCATTCAATTTGTCATATGAGCTCCATGCTTCCTTTGGAAAAGAGATACAGAGAGAGATAAAATCCTTCAGCATTTTAAGTAGCTCATCCGTATAGTAGCCAGTTTTTTCTTTTACCCATTTCTCTGTAACTGTGATGATTTCATGTGCTGCTACATTTCTGGCTTTTCCTTCAAACTCCCGCAACTTTGCTGCTATGTCAACTGCATCGCTTTCACCCTTTGCCTCTATCAGAGGGTAGAGATTTGCTGCGGATGGCTCTTTATCCTTGTAACCATCTGTCCAGCTAAATTTATCGTCCAGTACTTTCTAAAGATCTGGGGGCAAAAGTTTCCTGGACAATTTGGGATGATTCTTGTTTTTTCCTTCATATGAATAATATTTCTCTATATCGATACCACATTTATTCATCAAATAAAGCTCAAACAAATCTGTAAGTACAGGTGATATCGCGCGTGTAAAGTCTGCAAGTTCGCCCATTTTTTGTTTGATCTCCAAAAGCAGAATAAACTCGAAACAGACCATCGCTTTTTCTGAGTAGTATTTACTTTTGATCGGTAGCAAGTCATATCCAGCGCTGCGTGCTAACATTTCAGCCTTACCGATATCAAGAATTTTCCTGTGATAGCCTGCATATATCAGGCTATTCATACGAGGATCAATAAAATCTTTAATCGACTGAGCAACTGTTATTGCTGCTTTATAGTCATAAACCATAACGTGCTTTGAAATTACTTCATGACTTATTTGCGCTACCAAGTTTTCGCTTTTCGAAATAGCACATCGATTTTCAAATGTTTCACTATGATTATCTTCGTTTAGCTCCCATTCTAGTTCTAAATCATATTCTTCACCGACAGGTTTATCAGTGTTTGCACCCTTCACAGGGGTGGATACTTGTACTTGCATAAGCGGATATGAGCTTAATGTGCTTACAATTTTTAGCGCAGATTTCATTTGAGGTGTACCAGAAGATAAATTTAGTAGTATTGTATCCCCTTGATTTTCACGAACGATTTGCTCTATCGTTTTTGTAAAATCACCATAAAAAGCTTCAAAATCATTCACACGAATCAGATCAGGCCTTCTTATTTTGATAACATCACAATTAAACGCCAGCTTTTGGCATAATTTCTGCAAAAATATTTCATATCGGTTATCTAAATCATCATAGTCACACATCTCCTTGGACATGTAAAGGTATACCTTTTGGGGCTTGTATATTCTGCAAATATGAATAAATGACCCATCGCGAAAACCTCTTGTTGGATCTGAATGACCAATTGGTGAAAATAGTACTAAGTTATCCATCTCTCTTCCCCCGTAGATTATTTCATGTTTTTGGTAGTATGCTTTATTTTTCTAATACGGCACCCTCCCATTCCCAGTGCTGTTTTCACACCAACACCTGAATATTCTGAAAATGATAACAGCATTCCTGCAAGGCGTGCAAGTTGATCCGGGCCACCGACCAATAATGAAATTCTACCCAGATATCCAGTTACTCTTCCCCCTTCCACATAGAAATTTGCAGAACGCAAAGAATATCTGGTCATCCGTACATTTTCAGCGACTTGATCCATTGTTTCCGGATCATCAATGGAATAATCCTGTGAAAATGCACTAAACCGCATACACAAGCCTTTTATTATCAACTCTGGTGTTGGGAACATTACAAATTCACCGCCGCTTCGATGAGTGCATGGTGTGAGAAACTCCATTTCATATCTTCGGTGCGGAACCTCAGCATTAAAGAATTGGAAAAGGAAGTCGTTTTTACTCTGTTTTCTATGTTCAGCCCCAACTACTTCCAACTTTATTCCTTTATGATTAATATTTATTTCAGAAACAGACATCAATGCATTTGTGATATGATTCGCAATTTCATTGTCCCATAAACCAATGTTCCATTCCAGCTTTCTTCCCTCTTTTTGAACCAAGTATTGAGAAAAGGGCCGTAGATTTATCTCATGGAGCGTATTGCTTATTTTATCTGGTAATAACTCCATCAAGGCTCCATGTAAAAATAAGCCCCAATTGTAGGATGCATTTTCCTGATGTGCATGTGTACAAATCAATGTTATTTTTTGTAACATTTTTTGTTTTCCTTTCCGTCCCCTTCCGGGTTTTTTCATTTCGTTCAATATACTCTCCTGTCCACTTCATGTAATAATGCTGTCCCCTTACGGGTACCAGTTGTTATTGAAACACTTCAGAACAGCACTGGGACAAATGGTTTTACCGTCCCCTTACGGGTGCGAATGGTTATTCGATTCATCCTATGTTTATCAAGGATTGGTAAGATTACCGTCCCCTTTCGGGTGTGAATTGCTTCCTAAATTATATTTTTAGGAGGTATTTATAATATGTTACCGTCCCCTCTCGGGTGCGAATTGCTTCAGCAGCAAGTTAAATCACAGTGATTTCGATACTTGTCGTATCCCATGATTCGAACCTGAGATCGCTATTCTATTTTCAATGTTCAAAACAAATGGATGTAAGCACAAAGGTTCGAAACAAGCCAAGTGCGAAACTCCCTTCAAAATAATGATCGCTTCTAATCCGCACTTGCCCTTATCCGCTGAAATCAATTCTGCATTTGCCAACCTGGTAATATCGCTCTTTGTATTTTACTGCCCTAAAAGTATGTGGAGAAACCATATGTTGATGGATGTCGTCTTCATGATAATGATTCGGAAACTGTTTGGTCATCATTTTTCCGACAAGGCTGAATGCTCTGCTTCTTTCATGAATCAGGGGGTACGAAATTGTTTTACTTACATAGCCAGCACCACCGCCTAAAACAACATTGTCATCCCTTGAATTTCCATCCTTCATTTCATTTCGTAGTTCAGGAAAATATTTTTCAAAGCTATCGCGTTGTGACTGCCTGTATTTTATCAAAGCATCTGTAATGCAGTCTATATCAATACCTGCTTTATCTGTTATTGTCCTGTCCAGAGTCATTGTAAATTTCACTTCTGTTCCAGGCATAAGACATTCCCTGTAGATAGGCAGTCGGTTAATGGTGCCGTCTGGTTTTATGTCATATTTTCCGCAGAGTGTAAGTCTATCATAGCCAATTGGCATACTATCGCTAATATGCATCCCCTTCATGATGTCGTTCACAATATTATGCCAGCCTATACTGCCTGGTCTGTCAGGGTCATTTATTTCCAGTAAACGAAAGATCCTATTCTCCAGTTCTTCAGTTTCCCTTAAAATATAATTGTTTGGTCTGCGATAATTATATTGATCTGCGGATTGCTCAATACTGCGAATATTTCTCTCATAATTACCGTTTTCAAGATACTTTACTGCAAGCGCAGAGCGAAGCGCTCCTTTTAAGCTTGAACCCGGTATATACGGAAAACCTGTTTTCTCTTTAATAAACATTAATACACCTCTTAGGTTTTTGGAGTCTACCAGTTCTCCTGCATCAATTGTATAAGATACAAAAGAAGGATAGCTATTTTCATCAATATTGTTATCCGTTAAAAACCTTAATAAATTGTTATATCGCGGGTGCATCAAATAATCTTCGTAAGCGGTTAATAGAGAGCGCTCAGATAAAAAACTATAAAACATAGCCAAGTCTGGTATGTGAATCAATCCACTATCCGGATCAAATATATACTCTTTTTTTGTTAACTGCTCACCAGAACCAATAAAAACCGGCGAAAGAACCTTTAGGTTTATTATAAACCTTTCGAGATGACCAAATCTCATAATCTTACCCCCACAAACAGTGTCTTCCCGCATCGCCAAACCGGATGAGTTCCGGTTTTTTCAGAAAGATCGAAAATAGCTCCGCTAAACCTGCTTTTCAAGCATGAGCCCGGTGATAACATATAGATTGTTCGTTTTTTCCTTGGTGTTTTAGAATAATTGGCAGATCTCACAAAGCCTCCCCGCCGAATGATCATATAGCAACCGCCGCTCAATTTTTCATCGAGTTCTTCATCATGAGGCAGTGCTGTTCCAAGAAGCATCTGATACTCTGCTTCGCTGTCATTGAGCAACCGATCCAAATTTTGAGGCAGTGTCTCTCGTTGTATTTCAAACTTGCCGAGCCCAGAAGTTTGTTTTCCTCCAATTCCTGACAAACCAAGAGAAAAAAGCGTATTTTCATATAGCGAGAGAATATCTTCGCTTTTATATCTAACGATGATGTACAACCCTGCATTTGGGGAAAATCTCCAATACGCAACTTCATACGGTTGCGGGGTATTATTTCTTAACGACACTCTCGTATAGGATGACAAACCTCCAAAATTTCTTTGCAATCGTTCTGGTTCTATTTCCATGCCTTTGCCAATACGATTTATATAAATTTCAAATGCGGAAACGGGTATAAACTCCAGTTTTTTTAGCATTTTGCTATTTTCCTGACTTTCTTCCCGGTTTACAATTCCAGTATGTACAATCGGTTTTGGAAGAAAATAGTCATCCCCATAATAGGGTAATGCATCCGATATTGTTATACTCCCATTTTCAAAACCTTTATATAATTTATCAAGGTCTCCTTTTCTAACGGATTCACAACATAACGCTGAGAAAATCGTATCTGAATGGATTGAAAACTTCCCATCGTCCAATGATCTTCCACCTTTATCCGTACCGATATGAAGCCCCGTTGAAAACTTAAGTCTGTAAAGACAATATGCCATATTTCTCTGCTCCCTTCAACGCAATTAAGAGTACATCGGTATCTACTGGGCATTCACCTTCTTGAACATCCATTTCAAAATTGGAAAACGCAACCCTACCATAACCGCGAGACCCATGGCCACCAAGGTAATCCATGGACAGGAGCTTAAAAGCCTCTGATATATATTTAAAGTCCTCATTAATTTCTTCAGCATTCTCCATATTATATACCAGTACAATATCAAATTCTGCTCCCCGCACAACACGTTCAATTTGACGTGGCATTGAAATTGATGTAATACGATTAATGGAATTCTCAAATTTGACTTCTGTCATGCCGCCGATTCTCTTTAATTGTTCTGAATTTCCCAGAAAGGCATCTGTAAATTGAAGTCTTGCTGCCTTTGGCGCTTCATTTTTTTTACTGTTCCCTGCTGTACCGAAAAGACGCTTGATAACCTCTGGATCATTAGCGCATTCCTGAATTATATAGTTGTTACTGATTTTCTTAGCAAGCAGTGTACGCATTTTCCCTTTTAGGCTTGAGCCAGGCAGCATAGGTTCACCCGTTAATGAATCTCTGATGACAACACTATCCACCGCACCTATTGCTGAAAAAGCAGACGAACTCCCAATATGCAACCCTGTTAAGGCTGTTAGTTTGCATTTAATAATAATTTTTCCATACATATTCATCATCATATCCCCCTTCTAATCCTTACCGCCGTAGAAACGGTGGTATGCAACAAGTGCTTCCATATAACGGGAAAATTGAATAAACCGCTTGCGACTATCACCAATACCATTAATTAAATGAATCAAGTTCGCTTTTTGCACGAAAGGCTTTATAATCCTGGGCTCACGGCCGCATTCATAAACAAGCCTTACCTTTAGATAGGCTATCCGACTTTGAAGATCCTGGTTCAGTTTCTCATCTTGCTCGATGATTACATCATTATAAATCTCATTCACCATGGATAAAATATTCCTAATTTTCGATGTTGTAAACCTCCCATAATCTCTTCCCAACTCATTTCTTAATTCTCCGATAACCTGCTCTGCCTTCAAAGTATAGTCTTCAGTCAACTCTGCGGATTTCACGAAATTTGCCTTCATTCCTGTATTGCTTCTTCTTTCACGGTTTTCATTCATTTTATCGTTTCTGTTATTTTTATACCCTGCTTTTTCAAACGCGTCTTTCATTCCAGTCATCTATTTCTCCTCCCCTTTTTCCCGGATTAAGTATATATAAATAATGATTGCTGTAATCATCTGCTGCCTGTCTGCATCGCATAATGACCATTTGTAGATGCTATTTGAAAAACTTGTATAAACTGACTTTGCGTCATTATCTGCCTTATCCGTTGGTTCATGTCGGGCCAGAAGATATGCAAGCCGAGCAATATTTATTTTTTCATCTTCACACTGTCTAAGAAAGAACAGGATATTATATAGAAACGTACTTCCTTTTTCTTCACCTGTAATTCTATTCAGCTCTTTTATCGCATTGTATTTCTCACCAAGCACTTTGTTAATAAATGTTTTCCAATCATAGGTGTTCCTGTCAATAAGAGCACCTTCCTTCGGTTCCAGACCGAAAAGAGAGATTGAGTTTTTACTGCCATTCATATATTGATGCTGCTTTGCTCTATCTTCCAGCTCTGCTGTGTTTTTTGCCATCAATGTAATTGGGAATTTGCTGTCAAATACTGCAAAGCCAGCAGAAATGGTTAAAGAGCCCTGCGTATATCGTTCAAATGCATTATGCATATCAACAGCCGCCGAAAGTACTTCATCCCATGCGCCAACAATAAACAAATCATCTCCGCCGGAGTACACAATAACGATGTTCCTTTTTCCGGTTTTTTTTGAAAGAGAAAATATCGGGTTTTCCATTAGATCATTGATATAGTATTTGAAAAACAGGGAAAGACTCCTGGATAAAGCCGTTGTCCTTGAAATTGTTAGAAACCGGTATGGGCTATCCTTGTCATTTTCCCTTATAAATCCTTTCATAAAAGAAACCCCAAGGTTATCTACATCTGCTCTAAGAACACCTATCCTTTTAATGCCTTCAGAGCGTTCCGCAAGTTCTTCAAAGGTTTTAAGCTGCCCAAAACCATTTTGAGACGCATAATCACCCATCCATAGGTTGACAGATTGAGACAGCCCCGACCTGAATAAGTTTTTACAATATAATCGAACAACATTTTCAGGGTTCTTTTGAAGCATTTCTTTAGCATCATTCATATGCATTGGGCAGAAAAAAAGCTGGTCGCCGTTTGCTGAGAGCATTGGAATATATTTGCCGGAAGGTTTTTCATTCAGTATGGCCAAAACCACCTCAGGTTTGATTAAAATGGAAGAAATATCCGACATAGCCATACATAAGCTGCACACAGTATCTGTTCCATCATATAAATTCGTGGATGAACCACATACTGTGCACTCACGGTCATCATTTTCCATACGGGTTGCATTGAGAAGCCTGATATCGTCTGCTGAATATCTGCGCATTTTCATTCTTGAAATCTGCGATGATAATTGTCGGAAAATATTAACGTAACTTTCAGGATTGTCTGTTCTTGACATCAGTTCGTTCGCTGAGCATTCCTCAAACCCATATGCTGCAAATAAGCTGGTTTCGAAATTACTCATCAGCTGTCTGTTAATTGTTTTCATGGCTTTTTGTACATCAAGCAGGATTGTTTTTACATTTGGTATAAGCATATACAGATGCCCGCCGCCCGTGTACAAAAGATTCGCTCTTGATATAGAGCAGATTTGCAAGATTTCATCCACTATATTTTCAACCAATATTTCAAGATAAAAGGAACGTGAACGCATTCCTTTCAGGGCTCCTTTGGATGAAATTGTATAGATGAATTGTTGTATACCCGAAATATCAACCGAGAACAGACAAAAGGCTTTTTCATCATAAAAAGAGCGCTCATGATCGAATAATTCCGCTCGGTAATTCGTTCTGCCATTATGTTTAAGGTAAAGATATATGCATGAAGCAACAGCAGCGGTTACCTTACAGTGGTCAAACAGTGAAATGTCTGATATAGGATCCGTACTGTCAAAAGAAGGTATATACGATAAATATAGTTCACAGAGCTCAATCAGTGAATGAATGTATTCAGAATTAAACTGAACGGTTGACAATTGGTCTTTAAAATCAGCCAGAATACTTTTATATTCTCTTTCTACCCCTTTGTATCGCACCTCTTGAGGGTATTTAATATTCTTATCAATTCTTCCAGGTAAATAAGTCGAAGTACCCGTATTGTTATTAAGCAGGTTAAATATCGAACAGAGTAAACCGCTATTACTGTATCGTTTTGATGGGCTTGTATCAATATTTTTATTATTTACGCAGGAAGAAACATTATTTGCAATATACACAATATAGGCTGGGCTGTCGTCCTTCAAATCTGCAATTTGTATATCTTCCCTTCGATGGTATTGAATACAATGAATCATGTTTTCATCATTTGTAAACTGTTTTATGAAATCTGAGCCAGAGAGATTCTGTGCTCTTCTATCGTCACCTGCAAAATGAAGCAATTTGCCAATATCGTGTAACAAAGACGCTATTGTTACACTAAACACCATTTCGTCCAAGGAATCACCCCACATGATATCGATAACCGGATACTCAGTTAAATCTATATAACCAAGCGACACCTTGTACTATTCTACAACAAAATACTACGTGATTCAATTATATACGACTCTTTTCGTCGCTACTCGTCATAAATCAAATCAAAAAACCAACCTCCTAATAACTTACACCCGGGTCACCATCGCTTCTTTCATTTGGACTACAAAATCTGACACAGGCTTTACCGAGTCTTTTCCATACTGCTCAATCAATTTAACAATGGCACTGCCCACGATAACCCCGTCTGCGATCATCGATATTTCCCTGGCTTGTGCTGGTGTATGAATTCCAAAACCAACGGCGCAGGGAATATCTTGAACACTTTTCACAAGTGAGACCATTTCTTTTATTCCGGAAGAAAAATTGTCCCGAACCCCTGTTACTCCCATCGAAGATACACAATATATAAAGCCATCGGCCTTTGCGGCAATTGTTTGAACTCTATCGCTGGATGTGGGCGTGATGAGGGAGATCAAACTGACTCCATGCTTTCTGCATATCTCATCAATTTCACCTTTTTCCTCGAAGGAAAGATCCGGTATAATCAGGGCATCTATCCCTAGCGCCGAGGCTCTTTTGACAAACCTTTCTCCACCGTATACAAACACCGGATTATAATAGGTCATAAAGGCCAGAGGAACATCGGTACGTCTTCGAACCCGCTCTACCATATCAAATATTTTTTCTGTTGTGGTCCCAGCACTTAATGCCCTTTCGCTTGCCTTCTGAATAACAATACCTTCTGCTACAGGATCGGAAAAAGGAATTCCGATCTCTATCAGATCGGCACCCGACTCAGCCATGCGGCATATCAGTTCCTCTGTAGTTTCAAGACAGGGATCGCCTGCTGTAATGAAAGGAATGAATGCCTTCACTTTTTCAAAAGCCTTCTTTAATTTATTCATTCATGTCCACCCCCCTGTATCTGGCAATCGCTGCAACATCCTTATCTCCGCGACCGGATAGATTGATAACGATTATTTTATCCCTTTCCATCGTTGGAGCAAGCTTCCGGGCATAGGCCACAGCATGGGAACTCTCTACAGCAGGAATGATCCCTTCCACCCGGGACAGATATTCGAATGCTTCCACTGCTTCCCTGTCTGTGATCGAAACGTATTCAGCTCTTTTCGTGTCGTGTAGCATCGCATGTTCCGGGCCAATTCCCGGATAGTCCAAACCAGCTGAGATGGAGTAAACGGGAGATATCTGTCCAAACTCATCCTGGCAAAAATATGATTTCATCCCATGAAATACACCGATTTTGCCATTGGCGATAGTTGCAGCATTTTTGGGATGATCTACACCGTATCCCGCTGCTTCGCATCCTATCAGCCTGACGGACGGATCGGACAGGAATTCGTAGAAGGCACCGATGGCATTGCTCCCACCGCCAATACAGGCGATGATCGCATCCGGAAGTCTACCTTCCCTTTCCCGTAACTGCTCTTTGATTTCCTTTCCGATAATTTTTTGGAAATCCCGGACGATGGTCGGAAACGGATGGGGCCCCATCACCGAACCCAGAACATAATGCGTGTCATGCACTCTTGAAACCCATTCCCGCATGGTTTCATTCACCGCATCCTTCAAAGTTTGCGTGCCCGAGGTTACCGCCTGAACCT
>JAAYKJ010000185.1 GCA_012522505.1 Clostridiaceae bacterium | reverse complement strand
GTATAACGGTGTTAAAATGGGTATAGATGATTTATCCGAACCCATTCTAAAGGCGCTGGGTGAGCCAATGCACTATTTCGAAGCACCTAGCTGTGCCTTTCAGGGAATGGATAAAATTTACTCATACAACGGTTTTGAATTCCAAACCTATACCGAGGATGGCAAAGATTATATCTATTCCATTCATTTTTTGGATGACAGCGTTACCACCTATGAAGGTATTGGCTTGAATGCTTCTCTTGAAGACATTGTGGACGCATATAGCTCTAATTATGTTCAGTCTTTCAATCAGTATACCTATACCAAAGGGGAATGCAATCTTAGCTTCATTCTTGAGAATAATGAGGTGGTTTCGGTAGAATATGTGAAAGCGGATGCCTCTTAGGCATCCCAAGTAAATTTGTAAGCCATGATGTTGATGTTAAGTTCAATCGTGTATATCACATGACAATCAGTTGGAACGCATGCTTTGGCTGCATCTGAACATGCAGAACGATAATGGGGATGCAAGTTGTTAATCCAGGTTGATTTCCTCCCGAACCTCTCGTATCTTCTCTAGATTCTCAAGATAATCCCTTTGAAGGATGTGCTTGTTCTTGTAGAACTCTTCCAACTCATACTCGAAGGCGTTCAGCGCTTTAATCACAGTTTCGACTTTATGCGTATACTCATTTGTCAACAAATTAATGGCATTTTCATGTTCTTTATTCAGGTTGTCGATTTCGTCCTGATGCTCTGCTTTCAAATTATCGATCATGGCTTCCAACTCAAATATCCTGTTAATTTCTTTGTTCAAATCCATAGTTTTTTTAAAAAAATACAGGTTTGAAATGACCAGACCAACAAAAATAAGCCCGACAAACAGGATTACAGTATAGTTTTTTTTCATACTAAAACTCCTTGCTTACCAGGATTTACTTTATTGTATCAGAAGAACGCCAGTGAATTCTACAATTTTCTAAAAACTTCTGCAAACCGGACTCGGTGAATATCCGTCTTAAGCCGAATGCGTTTCCATTTAATGAGCGCTTGCGTAAATTGTGCGCCAAAACGCCTTTCTATTCCATAATACGTTGTTATAAATTAGAGATTGTTGGTAATAAAACTATAGGACATAATATATTTACTGACTTGCTATGGGCTACCAGATTTAATGACTGTTTAAAGACGCTTTGAACGCATCGTATTTGACAAATTATTCAATTGCAACATTCAGGGAAATAACGGTTTCTGATATCCCAAGTTGATTGATGTGATGGGGGAGAGCTAACATGTCTTTTTTGAGGTGGAAGAACTTAAAAATTGGATTGAAGTACAACTTTGCATTATTTACGACCATTCTGTTGGTTATCTTTGCAGCGGCTTATGTGACCATGTCTTTATATCAGATCAGGGATGCTATCGATGAAATACAAACTGTTTCTTCCCGGGCTGTTCAACTGACGCAAATGAGTGCGATATTCAAATCAAAGGAACTGGTTATCCTCGATTACATCAGTTTACCGCGAGAAAGGCTGGTAAATGAATATAAAGCCTTACAGGAGGAGTTCAACGCCCTTCAGGAGAGTTTAAGAGCCAATATCCATACCCGTGATGGGTTCGACATGTTTAGCATTATTGAAAAAAACAATGAAACCGTCGATGATGCTTTTCACAACGAGATCATACCAAAATCTGAAGAAGAAGCAATCATGGCGATTGTTAAGGTGTCAGGCCTGAGAGATCCTACAGAACTATTATTTGAGCGTATAAAAGATGAAGTTGATGAGGAAATGGAGCTGGTTATACATGCTGCCAGCCAGGACGTTCAGAATGCGATTGTTAGCCTGATCATCTCGATAATTTCAGCTTTGACCCTTGGAACTGTTATTGTATTCCTCATTAGCAGGAACATAAGCCGCAACCTGTATAAAGTTGTCAACGTTTTGAATCAGATATCGGATGGTAATTTGAACGTGGAGACAATAAGATTTGACGGCAAGGATGAAGTGGCTCAACTATCTGGCTCAATAAATAAAACGTTGCTGGAACTAAAGGGCATCATTCGTGGAATTAAAGAAGCCGCTGATAAGGTTGAGAGTGAAAGCACAGAGATGAAAAGGGTTGCTGTTGAAGGGAATTCAGGTATTGGACATATCTCAGATACGATGACGCAAATGTCTGCAGGTGCGGAAGAGCAGGCCAGTTCTGCCTCAGACATTGCTGGATCGATTTCAGCTCTTTCCGGGCTAATCGAAACAGCGAATCAGAATCAAGACGATCTTCAAAATTCCTCTGAAGATATTTTAAAGGTGGTTGGCAACGGAACAAGACAGATGGAAGACTCTGTCGATAAAATGCAGCAAATTCATGATGTTTTCCAGGACACGGTTCAAAAAGTAAGGATTTTTGATGAAAGACTGGATAAGATTTCAGATCTTATCCAAATCATCAATACCATAGCAAAGCAGACAAATTTACTGGCATTGAACGCGGCTATCGAGGCAGCCAGGGCAGGAGAAGCAGGAAAAGGCTTCGCGGTAGTGTCCGATGAGATAAGGAAATTGTCGGAACAGGTTGCAAAATCCGTTCGGGAAATCACCGATATGGTAACCAGAATACAGGCAGAATCAAAATTTATTGCAGATTCTCTTGAGAATGGTTATGAGAATGTACGTGAGGGTACTGCAAATATTCAAGTTACCGGGGAAATCTTCAACCGTATCCAGTCTGAAGTGTATTCAATGGTTGATAAGGTTAACCACGTTTCAGCAGGTCTTGAGGAAATATCTGACAATGTACAGAAAGTAAATACAGCAGTAGAAAATGTTGCTGCCATTTCAGAGGAAAATTCTGCGGGGATAGAGGAAACAGCGGCCTCGATAAGCAGGCAGAATGAGTTAATGAATACGATCGCTGACAATGCAGGTGTTCTTTCACTGTCAGCTGAGAGACTAAAGCAAATGACAGGCCGGTTTCAGGTTTGATCGTCAATTTCGTCAGACTTTAAAACACAGGTGCGGAAAAATTAAGACGATATTATTTACCTGATAACCGGTTGAATAGGCGTTTGATAAAGGATTCCTTTTTGGCAGGAGCAGAATTTTTCGTCTGATCGTTCATGCGCCTTGATATGGTCGGTGAGCCGCCTGATTGAGTGCCCTTTTTAGCAGAGCCTGCATTCGCTCCCACATCACGGAAAGCAACCGGCTTTGTCGAACTCGATAGATGTCTGGTTCGTTGCTGATAGGTTTTCTTTCCTGTATTATCGCGCTGTTGAGCTGATGAAGGTTCATTCTTTATTGCGCATTTATGCGTCTGTTGGTCGGATTTATACCGGTTGAATGATTTTTGGTTGGATTGGGACTGAGACCGGGGCTTGTTCCGCTGGTTTTGCCCGGTTCTATCCTGTCGGTTTGTATTACCCTCACGTTCAGGTTTAACTTTATCCCTGACGTGCTGTGATGTTCCTTTTTTATTACCAGCATCGTTGAATTTCTCTTGGCGGCCAGAACCTGCAGATTGACTATATCGATTGTTTTTTCCAGGACTATCTGCCTGCCTATAGTTCTTTGAAGCCTTTTTCTGTTTGCTTCTTTGTGTATAATCGGGATTCGAACGATTGCCTTGAGGCGATGAAGGTTTAGTTTTCAGAGAATTGGCTTTAATCCAATTTTCCGCTGCTGCCTTTTGCTCAATGAATGCTTCCTCCGAAGGCAGGGGAACCTCTTCAATTAAAACACCAATATGTTCTTCGATTTCATACAGGGTCATAAGGTCATCACCGGTGATCAGGTTAATCGCCTTTCCTCCGTTGCCAGCTCTGCCTGTACGTCCTATCCTGTGAATATAACTATCCTTTTCTATCGGAATATCATAGTTGATCACGAGTGACAGATCATCGATGTGAATGCCGCGCGCAGCAACGTCTGTAGCTACAAGAATATGGAAGATGCCCTCTTTGAACTGATTCATTGTCCTCATACGTATTCCTTGAGCGATATCTCCATGTAGCGCACGGGTAGCATATCCTTTCCTCGTAAGAAACCGCTGAACCTGATCAACCGCAGTACGTGTATTGCAAAAAATGATACAGCTTTCGGGTTGTTCCATCAACAGCAAGCGGTTCAATTGTGTCCGCTTTTCATTATGGTTTACCCGATAATAAACCTGTTTAATGGTATCTACGGTTTTAGTCTTGGATTCAATTTCGATCGTAACAGGATTTTTCATATACTCCCTGCAAATTCTTTTAATTTCAGGGGGAATAGTTGCGGAAAACAAAAGAGTAATCCTGTTTTTGGGAAGTGTGCGAATGATCCTTTCAACCTGGCCGATAAAGCCCATGTCCAACATTCTGTCAGCTTCGTCCAGAACCAGAAAGCGGATACTCCGGGTATTCAGATTTCCATGGCGAATATGATCAAATACTCGTCCGGGTGTTCCAGTAACAATAGACGCGCCTCTTTTCAAGGCCTGGATTTCAACATTCATGCTGTGCTGCCCATAAACGGCTGCCGTTTTGTGTTCAAGGTGGGCTGCTATGTTTTTCAGATCATTATCGACCTGTACGGCGAGTTCTCTTGTGGGTGTCAGAACCAAACACTGTGCCTCCGTCCTCCCGGGTTCAATCATCTGTAACATGGATACGCCAAAAACGGCAGTTTTGCCGCTGCCTGTTTTGGACATAACAATCAAATCTTCATTATTTAGAATATGGGGTATAGCCCGTTCCTGCACTGTTGTCGGCTCGCTGTAGCCCATTTCCTCCAACGCTTTAAGAATGGGTGGTGTAATGCCAAGATCAATAAAACTCTTCATAATATCTTCTTTCGTTTCATATATAACGTTTTAATTATAAACCAAGTAGGGGCAAAGGACAAGTACCGGGATTCATTGAACACAACCGAATTGTTTATTTTACCAAAGATGTGGTAATACATAGAAGTACCCACGAGATCATAAAATATCAATGAGCGCTTGCGCGAATTGTGGCCAAGCGAGCATTTTATCAACTGCTACTTTGGGGGATTGAAGCCCGCCACTGAAGTAACGGTTTATTCCCGACCCATTAGTGGTTATAATCCTCGTGGCTAAAAATACACTTCCGCTATCCCGTGACCTTCAGGGCACGGGGTCTTAGGAGCTTTTGATTACGACTCTGTGCGGTTTACTCTATGAGACAGATACTGTAAAATAACATTGTATGGTAGGGACGAAATATTGACATTTGAGAGAATAAGGATATAATCATACCATCGGAATAAATAGCATCGTATATGTTCAAGAAATACTGTAAAATGTCATTATTGGGATTTGTTTTTTGATTGATTTTTTGGGGGGGTTGGCTTGTCTGTCGGAATCATAGCATTAAAACTGTTTTTAGCTGCTCTTTTAGGTGGCATTGTTGGAATTGAACGAGAAAACAAAAGGCGCGCAGCAGGTTTGCGGACGCATGTTTTGGTTTCTCTCGGTTCTGCATTGGTAATGGTTACATCTGAGTATCTTTTTCACAAATACAGTAGCGTTGTCAATCTGGATCCTGCAAGGCTCGGGGCACAAGTAATCAGCGGGATCGGCTTTCTTGGTGCCGGTACAATCATCAAACAGGGGATCAGTGTTAGAGGACTGACTACAGCAGCAAGCCTTTGGACCGTGGCTTGTATTGGGCTTGCCACCGGTGCAGGGTTCTATGTCGCGGCCATTCTGACGGCAGCGATTGTTTTTCTAACACTGGTTTCGCTAAGCAGGTTTGAAAGGATTCTCGAAGGTAAATCAAAAGTGAATCCAGAAGTTACCGTAAAAATGGAGAACACACCTGGGAAGCTTGGCGAAGTTGCTTCTCATATTGGAAAAACGGGTACCGGAATTACCAATGTCGATATCGAAGAGGATGAAGAGCACTACTTAATTGTACGTTTTACGCTTAAGCTTCGTAAAGGGCTGGACCATAATGATATCCTTGTCCACCTGAAAACTCTGGCCGGTATCAGTATTCTCGATTAACCAGGCAATAGACGATTTTACTGTTAAGGCAGGGGCTTTTGGGGCATTTTAATCTATGCACATTACTGCGGGAGGGATTGTTATGGGAAAAAATGTTATAATCGTCGGAGGGGTTGCAGGAGGGGCGACTGCTGCAGCAAGACTCAGAAGACTTGATGAACAGGCGAATATCATTCTATTTGAACGTGGCGAATATATCTCTTTTGCAAACTGTGGTCTGCCCTATTACATTGGAAAAACGATTAAGAAGAGAGACGAGCTTCTGGTTCAGACGCCAGAATCAATGAACTCTCGGTTTAATATCGATGTAAGGACGAATAGTGAAGTAATTCGGGTTGACACAGTAAACAGAAAGGTGACAGTTCGCAGCGAGAATAAAGGGTTTTATGAAGAAAGCTATGACTCACTGATTCTTTCACCTGGTGCTAAGGCGCTGAAGCCTCCAATACCCGGGATTGACAGTGACAGAATACTTACCCTGCGTAATATTCCGGATATGGACTCGATCAAGGCATTGGCAGATTCAAAGGAGACGAAAAGTGCTGCTGTTATCGGCGGAGGCTTTATCGGCGTGGAAATGGCTGAAAACCTCGCACAAATAGGGCTGAAAGTATCTCTGGTTGAAGCTGCTCCGCATATCCTGGCTTCATTCGATTCGGATATGGTGACAATTGTTGAAAAGGAATTGCTAAAAAATGATATTGAACTGTTATTAGGAGATGGGGTAAAAGCTTTTGAAGAGAAAGAAAACTCGGTTGATATTACCCTTAGCAGCGGCAGGAAACTGAATGCGGATCTTGTGATCCTGGCCATTGGTGTAGCTCCGGATAAGGCCTTTTTGAAAGATAGCGGCATTACGCTTGGCGCCAGAGGACATATCATTGTCAATGAAAAAATGCAGACCAATGCACCCGACGTCTACGCAGTTGGAGATGCGATTGAGGTAAAGGATTTTGTTACCGGGCATAATACTGCTGTTCCGCTGGCAGGTCCTGCAAACAAACAGGGAAGAATTGCTGCAAACAATATTGCTGGCATCGCTTCAAGTTACAAAGGCACCCAGGGCACAAGCATCCTGAAAGTATTCGAAATGACCGCTGCCAGTACCGGTAGCAATGAAAGAACACTTCAGCAGCTAAATATTCCATATAAGGCGGTTCATATTCATACTGCTTCCCACGCATCCTATTATCCGGGTGCGCTGCCAATGACGTTAAAGCTTATTTTCAATGAAGAGGGGAAGGTGCTTGGAGCGCAGGGAATCGGTTATGGTGGTGTTGATAAACGGATTGACGTGGTTGCAACGGTCATTCGACTGAATGGTACAGTAAATGACTTGACGGAATTGGAGCTTTCCTATGCGCCACCCTATTCTTCGGCGAAAGATCCGGTAAACATATTAGGCTTTGTTGCACAGAATGTTTTGTCTGGAAAATCACATATGGTTACCTGGGATGAAGTGGCAAAGATGGATAAGCAAGATTATATTCTTCTTGATGTGCGCACCAATGCAGAATTTGAACACGGTCATGTTGAAGGAGCCATCAATATACCTGTTGACAATCTGAGGGAGCGACTGGATGAACTGGACAGAAGCAAAAAGATCATAGGATATTGCCGGGTTGGCTTGCGTGGGTATGTTGCAGACAGAATCTTAACTCAAAATGGGTTTACCTTTTATAATATTATCGGTGGCTATCAGTCTGCTTCTATATTGGGTGTAAAGACAGAAAGAAGCGGGATATCCAAAAAACACGTTGAAATTAATCCGGATACGCAAACCGGAAAATAGTCTGAATTCCCAGCTCATGATATTTATCAAATGCCCTAAATACCCCTGTCTTTTCCAAAGGACACGAATAGAGGAAGTGTATTTTACTGTGGAAAGAAAAGATGGTTGATGGTATAATAATTTCATATTGGACAAGGCTATTGGCTCTTTCATTTTATTTGATAATCTTCGAAGTGTTATGGAGTTAAGAGTATGTTAAAACATAGAAAATCACTAAAAGCTATTGCTTTCACGATCATCTTCATTTTCATTTTATTTGTATTTAACGGTTATACAGGGCATGTGTCCGGCCAGGTACAACCTATCGAAGAGGTTGAGGGGAAGATCCAGGAAATATCTGAAGTTGAGAAGGCTGTTCTTGAAGATCTTTTCACCCTTTCACAGGAAATTGATACAATGGAAAAAAGAGAAGAGCAGATCAATCAACAGCTTGAAATGCTGCAATCCGACATGGACACTCTTTCTGGAAGGATTGAGCAAAATCAACAGAGTTATGAACAACAGCGTGAGGTTTTGAAAAAGGTCCTTGTAAACTATCAGAAAAGAGGTCCGGCTTCCTATCTGGAAACATTTCTTTCTGCCGGCGACCTTACCACATTTCTAAAGAGCTTGAATCTGTTAAAGGATATCAGCAGAAACTCTGATAAACTCCTTCAATCCATTAATCAGACGAAGGAGCAGCTGGAGGATGAAAAAGCCCAGCTTTCTGAAAAAGAGCTACTTGTTCAAAAAAACAGGGAAGAGCTTGAAAAAGCGATTAATGACATGCTTGTTCTTAAGGGGGAACAGGAAAAAATACTGGCTTCCCTGTCCGATCAGCGGCAAACCTTTGAGAAAGAGTTAAACTATATTGAAAACATGTGGGATGAGTTAAAAGTTCTGTTCTCGAATATCATTTATTATTTTAATACCATCATTCAGCGGGGGAATTTACCATTGGACAGGCTGGATGTGAAACTGGAGTTCCCGAAAATCAGGGTTACTCTTCCCGATGAGGTCATTAATGATGTCTTGGCGGCTCAACCTGATCTGCCGAAGCTGATTTTCCGCTTCCATCCAGACGTGATCGAAGGAGAAGTCCCTGAAAAGCAGTTGTCACTGAAATGCCATTATGTTATTGAAGAAAAAAGCAGTATAACCTTTGTCATTGATGAAGGCAGCTTTTATGGTATGCCGCTGACCCAGGGTTCCATCAACGAGCTGTTGGCTGATGGTTCCTTAAAGATTGATTTTAAGGACATTTTGGGAGGGATTGTTACCATAGAGTCTGTGGAAACCTTTGAAGGATATATGGATATTTTGATTGCACCGCTATTTTGAATTGGGAGGGCAGATGATGATTGAGGCGTACGGGGTTTCATTACAATACAGAGATGGTACCATGGCACTGAAAAACGTTCAGTTGAAAGTAGACCGGGGGGAATTTGTTTATATTACAGGCCCCAGTGGTTCGGGGAAAACCAGCCTGTTGAAGCTGATGATGGGAATAGAATATCCCACATCAGGGACGCTGAGTGTTTTGGGAAGGCCAATTTCCAGAAGAAATACCGGGAAAATCAGAAAGATGCGTCGAGAAATCGGGCCAGTTTTCCAGGAGTTTAAGCTGATTCAAGGAAGAACCGCCATGGAAAACATTATCATGGGGATGCGTTTTCTAAAAATACCATACCGTGAAATGAAGCAAGAAGCCAGCAATGCTTTGGCGGTTGTGGGTTTGGAACATAAAGCATATACACGGGTAGAGAACCTCTCTTGGGGTGAAGCCCAGCGTGTGGCTATCGCACGGGCCATTGCCCGAAAGCCCGCATTGATCCTTGCAGACGAGCCGACTGGCAACCTGGATATGGATAATGCCGTGAATATATTAAGTCTGCTTGAATCAATCAAGGATAAAGACACCACGGTAATTGTTACAACCCATGCTACACATCTGATAGAAAACCAAAGAAATGTAACCTTGATCCATATCGAGAAAGGGAATATTACTATAGAGCGACGGGGTAAGGAATGATGAGGTTGTTTCGTAATATTGGCTATTTTTTCAGAGAAGCGGGAAAAGTGCTTTGGATGAACAGGCTCTCCTACATCTTCTCTTTTATTGGAACAGTGCTGGTTCTATTTATTTTTGGTCTGGCGGTTTCGGGTTGGAGAATATCAGACCAATTTGTTGACATGTTGCAGCAGGAAGCGGAAATCAGCGCATATTTTGAAGAGAATATCAACATTCCTGAGGCAGAAAAGCTTGTAGATTTCATCAAAACCATAGATGGGGTATGGGATGCACGCTATGTCGGTACCGACGAAGCACATCATCGCATGGAAGAAATTCTGGGGGATGAAGCCTCAATTCTTGAGCTTTTTGAACAAAACCCGTTTGAGGCTTTTATCGAGGTCAGAATAGATTTAGATAAAATGGATAACGTTCTCGAACAGCTTAAATATCTAAAGGGAATCGATTATGTAAGGGACAACAGGGACATCCTGGAACAGCTTCAGGGCATTGCTCAGGCTCTGGAGGTTTTGGTATATCTTATCATAGCGGCTGTCAGTATTACCACGATGGTACTGATCTCCCATATGATACGCCAGGCAATCTATCAGAATAAAGAGCATATCTATACGTTGCGGCTTCTGGGTGCGCCAAATCGCTTCATTGGGTTCCCGTACCTGCTGGTCGGTATGCTGCTGACCCTTTTGGGAGGAATTCTGGCATCGATATCCATTGTTTATTTGCTTCGGGAAGCGTATGGCCAGATGAAAGGAATCCTTCCGTTTATCCCATTGCCAGCGTTGAATGAGCTTGCATTCTGGCCGGTGACGTCGATTATGGGGATTAGCATTCTTCTGGGTCTATTGGGAAGTTTATTTGGGATATCTTCAGCAAACAAAGAAAAGAGGTCGTAGGTAAAAAACTCCAAACATGCAACAGATATTGGCTACAAATGCCAAACGCTATTTAATGTCCAAACTGTGGCGGTATATACAAAGAAATAGCGCTCGCTTACGGGGTGTTGTTTACTATTGACACTTATACCGTGAAATGCTATGTTAAAAAGTAATAAGGGGGTAAAGGGAGATGAAGCTAAATTATTGGAGGACGACAATCATTGGGTTGGCGTTTATGTCAATCTGTGCGTTTTGGCAGCTTTACGAAGGAATTGTTCCGCTCATTCTGAAGGATACCTT
>JAAYKJ010000184.1 GCA_012522505.1 Clostridiaceae bacterium | reverse complement strand
GTGAATCCATAAATACAGCATTTTCATGGGCAGCTTTCAATACTTTCTGAACACTCTCTTTAGAATATTCTGCACCTGATGCAAAACCGTAAACTCCGCCAATATAGACTCTTGCAGAACAGCCGCTGTCCTCTGAACGCAAATTACTGACAAGATTTCCGCCAAGAAGAGTCACCGCTCGTCTTGTATTAACCTGTGCCCGTAATTCCGTATGTTCCTTGAATGAGCTTTTCAGATATGTAATCTGATCTCTTAACACATTTTTCGCCTCCACTCTATAAAAAGTTCTTTCTGCCATATTATATCATACCAATTCTTTCAAAACCACAACAACAGCTGAGGGTTTTCACTTCTGACGCCAACAGGTAAGAGCTTTTCCATGTTTTGTATTCACTGGTTTTTACTTTGCGAATCCCCTATGCGTCTCGCGATAGGAAATAATGAAGGGCACCCTTCGGATGCCCTATGTACTGCTTCATAATGTTGTTGTTGAGGTGTATTCCACTTTAATCGTGTTTTCCTTTTGCCTGGATAGTTTTGCTTTGTTTCCTTTTCCATCTTCCAGACTTAGCTTTTCCAATTCATGCTCCTGAAAGAAATTTACAATAGCGGTTTCCACAAATCCTGCCCAGCTGATTTTTTGCTTTTGTTCTTCCATGTTAATTACTCCTTTGCAATAAAAATAGGTGCAAGTATCAGTTTAGCATAAAACGGATCTAAAACAAGCCTTTTCGATCAATTTTCATATGTTTTCAGAATGGATTCAGCCACCTGCTTTTTTGTCATCCGCATATCCATCGCCTGCTTTTCAATGTATCGGTGCGCTTCTGCCTCGCTCATATTCAAATACTGGATCAAAATACATTTTGCCCTGTCAATCAGCTGCATACATTCAATTTTATGCAATAATTTTTTGTTTTCATTCTTTAACCACTCAGTCTTTCTGAAGGATGCTCCTGCAAGCTTCAGTGCGCTCCAGAAAATTTGACGCTTCATTGGTTTGGCCACCGTTAGCACGCCATACTCTTCTACTTTAGATGAAACCTCATCATACAATTCGGTTTTCACAATCATGATCACTTGGCAGACTCCATCGAAAGCCGCATGCAAAGCAAAATCTGCACCAAATTCATCCGAAAGGGGTGTATTGACAATACATAAATCAAAGTCACGTTCTATCATCAATCTTCTGGCTTCACCGCAATTTCGGACGGTGACAATTTCCTTATAGGTGTTTCGGGATAAAATTTCCTTGAACAAAGCTGCCTTTTCTTCTGTTCCTGCTACGATCAAAACATTGTCCAACATCATCCCCACCTTCTAAGCCGTTCTGCGGCATTCTTCAGCCCTGCGTTTCCTCTGTTCGTGGCCTTTAGGCCATACAGGGGTCTTAAGAGCATTTGATAAATTTTGCCTGGATGAATAAATCCTACAAAGAAATTTTATCAAAACAAAGCATTTTTTCATAGTGTTTTCTCGTATTTTTGAAATTAAGTATTTTCTATACTTCATATAAATTATATTTATACCCTCTTACTCTAACCTGAACCCTTCCGGAACGAAAAATATAACCATATTGCAATACCGATATATGCTATGTTTGTTCTTGTTTTTTACTGATAAATACGATAGTGGAGGTATCTAACATTAAATTCGGAACCTATTTTTATGCAGGCAACAAATATTTTTCCTTCATATTTTTGAAGAAAAACTTGCTTTTACATTTATGCCATGTTATACTGTTACCGTTGACAGCAAAGGTGCTGTGAGTTAACGCTCACAGCACCTTTTTGGGTATAGTGCCCGGCAGCCCGGAAAAACAGGGTTTCGTGTCGAGATTACAGCGTTTGGTGAATGGTAAATTTTAGGACTAAAACACAACGATGTGTTATGGATGAGTAATGAATCTCATGCAACGCATCGTTTTTTTATATCAATTTATACTTCAAACAATTTTTAAGGAGGGTTTGTTTATGTATTCAGCAGTTGATACGATTTGGGTTTTACTTGCTGCGGTTCTCGTTTTCTTCATGCAGGCAGGGTTTGCCATGGTGGAAACAGGGTTTACCAGAGCAAAAAACGCAGGAAACATCATTATGAAAAACCTGATGGATTTTGCCATCGGTACCGTAGTATTCTGGGTAATTGGATTTGGGATGATGTTTGGACAGAAGAATGGATTCTGGGGTGGCCTGGACCTGTTCATTCAGGGTGACTACGGCAGCACCTATCCATCAGCGGCTTTCATCATCTTCCAGACCGTATTCTGCGCTACAGCCGCAACCATTGTTTCGGGAGCAATGGCGGAGAGAACAAAATTTATCTCCTACTGCCTTTACAGTGCTGCCATCAGTGCGGCTATCTATCCTATCTCCGGGCATTGGATATGGGGAGGCGGTTGGCTTGCAGAGCTGGGCTTCCACGATTTTGCTGGTTCAACCGCGGTGCATATGGTCGGCGGTGTCTCTGCTCTTGTCGGTGCAAAAATCCTGGGGCCTCGTATTGGTAAGTACGGGAAGGACGGAATACCAAAGGCTATCCCAGGCCACAGCCTGACACTTGGGGCTTTGGGTGTATTCATTCTGTGGTTTGCTTGGTTTGGTTTTAATGGTGGATCAACGGTATCCATGACCGGAGACGCCATTGAATCCGCAGGAAAGATTTTTGTTACTACAAACCTGGCTGCTTCTTCAGCTGCTCTTACTGTTATGTTCACTACCTGGCTGCGTTACAAAAAGCCTGATGTATCCATGACCTTGAACGGAGCACTTGCCGGCTTGGTAGCCATTACAGCCGGTTGTGATACGGTTTCTCCTGCAGGTGCGTTTTTCATCGGCCTAATTTCAGGCTTAGCTGTCATATTTGGCATTGAATTCATCGATAAAGTATTGAAGATCGATGATCCGGTGGGTGCGATAGGCGTTCATGGCATATGTGGTGCGCTGGGCACCATCCTGGTAGGTGTATTTTCAATGGATGGCGGACTGCTATATGGCGGAGGCTTTGGATACATTGGTATTCAGACGATCGGTGTTGTTGCCGTAGCGGCCTGGATAACCATTACCATGAGCATCATTTTTATTATCATCAAAAAAACTGTTGGCCTTCGCGTCTCCAGAGAAGAGGAAATTTCAGGGCTGGATATCACAGAACATAATATTACCAGCAGTTATGCTGACTTCATGCCGATAGTGCCGTCAGTCCTTGGGACAGGAGTAAGTGCGGACATTGCGGCTCCGTTTATCACAGAAACGACAATTCACACCGGTTCTTCGGTCTCCGTAGCCGACAACAACAAAAAGATGAAGATGACCAAGGTTGAAATCATCACAAAGCAAAGCAAATTTGAGCAGTTGAAGGCGGCCATGGATAAGATCGGAATCTCAGGAATGACCGTGACACAGGTATTGGGGTGCGGGATACAGAAGGGCTCAACAAGTTACTATCGCGGCAATCCTGTGGAGTCAAACCTGCTTCCGAAGGTTCAGGTAGAGATTGTCGTTTCAAAGATTCCGGTAGAGACCGTGATCGCAGCTGCGAAAGAAGCTCTGTATACCGGAAGCATCGGTGACGGAAAAATCTTCGTATATGACGTTGAAAATGTTGTGAAGGTTCGAACCGGCGAAGAAGGCTATGATGCACTGCAAGATGTTGAATAAGGCTCTCACCGGATATCATTGTTGTGCGTCGTTCCAGCGCTTAGTCATGGCTATGCCTTTCTTCGTAGTTCAATCGATACGAATCTGGCAAAAGAGTTTTTTGTAAAGTTATCTGAACTGATATACTCACCCGATTGACCGAACTCACGAAACAAAAAGGGACGTTATGCGTGACCTCATCATCGCAAAACGTCCCTTGTTT
>JAAYKJ010000183.1 GCA_012522505.1 Clostridiaceae bacterium | reverse complement strand
GGTTTGCTTGTAGCACCGGTTTGTTCATCTACGATAATCCCACCCCATTTTTGAGTTTCAAGGCCCGGTGTCGTTGCCTTAATCAATGGATTCGGGCTTTGTCCTATAGCAATAACCACGGTTTCCACATCGATTACATGTTCCGAGCCTTCTTTTGCTACTGGTCTTCTTCTGCCAGACGCATCCGGTTCCCCCAGGTCCATCGCAACACATTCTACGCCTTTCACCCATCCATTTCCATCATCCAGGATTTGTACTGGATTTGTCAGGAGTTTGAAGATAATCCCTTCTTCACGGGCATGGTGGACTTCTTCTATTCTTGCCGGCATTTCGGCTTCTGACCTTCTGTAGATAATATAGACTTTTTCAGCACCAAGCCTTTTTGCGCTTCTGGCTGCGTCCATGGCTACATTGCCACCACCTACCACAGCCACACTTTTCCCAACCTTAACCGGTGTATCCACCTTGGGGTATAGATAAGCTTTCATCAGGTTGATTCTGGTTAAGAATTCGTTGGCAGAGTATACTCCGTTCAGGTTTTCACCGGGAATATTCATAAAACTGGGTAACCCCGCCCCGCTACCGATAAAGACAGCATCAAAGCCCTCTTCTTTAAGCTCGTCCACCGTAATAGACTTTCCAATAACCACATTGGTCATGATCTCAACCCCAAGACTTCGCACCATATCGATTTCACGCTGTACAAGCTCTTTTGGCAATCTGAATTCAGGTATGCCATACATCAAAACACCCCCGGGTGTATGAAAGGCTTCGAAGATGGTAACGTTGTATCCCAGTTTGGCAAGGTCACCGGCACAGGTCAAGCCAGCTGGGCCGGATCCGACCACGGCAACTTTTTTCCCGTTCTTTTGAATCTCTTCAACCTTTGTCTGTCTGTTTGCCATATACCAATCGGCAGCAAAACGCTCCAGCCTTCCGATAGCAACGGGTTCTCCCTTTTTTCCACGCACGCAAAGCTGCTCACATTGGGTTTCCTGTGGGCAAACCCTTCCGCATATGGCTGGAAGGTTGTTGGTTTCCTTTATTTTTAAGCAGGCTTCTTCGTATTTCCCTTCAGCGATCAGCCCAATAAACTCGGGGATCTGTACATTTACCGGACATCCGTTCATACAGGGTTTTGTTTTGCAGTGAAGGCATCTTTTTGCCTCTTCGATGGCCATTTCCTCAGTGTAGCCCGTAGCAACCTCTTTGAAGTTTTTATTTCTGATTTCAGGGTCTTGTTCAGGCATTTTCACCTTTTCCAACGACATATTAGGCATTCCCCAACCCCTCCATTCTGCACTCGTGTTCCTGCACGCTCTTTCTCTCTTCTTTCTTATACATGGCCTGCCGTCTCATCGCCTCATCAAAATCAACCTCATGGCCGTCGAAATCCGGTCCATCAACACAGGCAAACTTTGTTTTACCCCCCACGGTCACACGACATCCGCCACACATTCCGGTACCGTCTATCATGACCGGATTCATGCTGACGATTGTTCTGATCCCGTATTGTTTTGTAAGGTTTGAAACCACTTTCATCATGATCAATGGCCCGATTGCTATAACCAAATCATATTGATTGCCATCCTCTATCAGTTGCATGAGGCGATCGGTAACGAAACCCTTATGTCCGTTTGAACCATCATCGGTCATGATAAACAGCCTGTCGCTGACCGCTTGCATTTCCTGTTCCAGGATGATCAGCTCCTCATTGCGAAACCCGGTAATGGTATCCACTTCTACCCCCATCGAGTGCAGTTTTTTCGCCTGCGGGTATGCTATTGCAGTACCCAGACCCCCTCCGATAACCGCAACCTTTTTCACATCACCATAGTGGGAGGCTGTGCCCAAAGGTCCCACAAAATCGAGAAGTGCTTCCCCTTCACTAAGCGTTCCAAGGAGCTTTGTGGTTTTTCCGACCTCCTGGAAAATGATCGTTACCGTACCCTTTTCCCTGTCATAATCGGCTATGGTCAGCGGAATACGTTCTCCGTCCTCACAGACCCTAAGGATGATAAACTGCCCGGGCTCGGCCTTTCTGGCAACAAGAGGTGCATGAATCACCATCTGCTTAACATTGGGCCCCAGGTTTTTTTTACTCACAATCTGATACATGCTGTTTACAACTCCCTTTTGTGGTATCTGTTGAAATAATACTACCTACTACGATACACAATTTCTAGACCCATTTCAATAATATATTCGATATTCGTTCAATTTGCTGTTCTTCAGCTACTGGTCACACCCCATAGATATTGCTCTGATATCCATTACTGCAGGGCCTTCGTGTGACATCCGATTAAAGATTGTTCAGATATGAAAGTTTTTGTTTTCATTCTTTCATATATTGAGTGTTTATATTGCATATAAAAAATACTTATATTCCCTCTAATGCTTGGTTCATCTGGGCCTTAATGTTTTATCCTTTTTATGGTATAGAATTTTTTAAATTCCTTACTTGCAGTTTTAAGCCTATTTCGCTATAATAAATTAGAGTGATATGTCAAATGCTCCAAGCTTCTCACGATGACTACAAGGCATTTTGACAAGCTATAGTTGGCTGTTGGGGGATATCCCCAATGTTATGGATAGAACAACCCCGCATCCCGCTAATCATGATAAATGAAACGATTCTTCAGGAGGGGTAATATGAGATATTTGGAAAGCATTATGGAACAGGTTGTCAGGAGAAATCCGAACGAACCCGAGTTTCATCAGGCAGTTAAAGAGGTACTGGAATCTTTGGAACCTGTTGCCAGAATGAATCCTCAGTGGCTACAAGCGGGAATATTCGACCGTTTGGTAGAACCTGAACGGCAAATCATTTTTCGGGTACCATGGGTGGACGATAATGGAAAGGTGCAGGTAAACAGAGGTTTTCGGGTTCAATTCAACAGTGCTATCGGGCCTTATAAGGGTGGGTTACGGTTCCATCCTTCCGTCAATCTTGGTATCATCAAGTTCCTTGGGTTTGAACAAATTTTTAAGAACTCGTTGACAGGGCTGCCCATGGGCGGCGGAAAAGGTGGAAGCGATTTTGACCCAAAAGGGAAATCTGACGGTGAAATTATGCGTTTCTGCCAGAGCTTTATGTTTGAACTGGCACGTCATATCGGTGAGAACACCGATGTTCCGGCAGGTGACATCGGTGTCGGAAGCCGTGAAATTGGCTATATGTACGGCATGTATCGTAAAATCAGGAATGAATTCACGGGTGTGTTAACAGGTAAAGGGCTGGATTGGGGCGGCAGTCTTGTCAGAACTGAAGCAACGGGCTATGGTCTATGCTATTTCATGGATGAAGCGATGACAGCCATCAAGGGTAGATCCTTCAAAGGATCCACGGTTGTTATCTCCGGTTCCGGAAATGTAGCCATTTATGCGGCACAGAAGGCAAGCGAACTGGGCGGCAAGGTTGTTGCCTTAAGTGATTCCAATGGATACATTCATGATCCCGACGGCATAAACCTTGATACCGTTAAAAGGATCAAAGAAATTGAGAGAAAGCGAATTATGGAATACATTGCTTATCACCCGAATGCAACCTATACGGAAGGCTGCATGGGGATATGGAATATCAAATGTGAGATAGCACTGCCTTGTGCCACACAGAACGAGCTGGACGAAAACGCGGCAAAAACGCTGGTTGCAAACGGCTGTTTTGCGGTAGGTGAGGGCGCGAACATGCCATCCACACCGGAAGCAGTTGAATTGTTCCTGAAGGAAGGGGTCGTATTTGGTCCGGCAAAGGCAGCAAATGCCGGTGGTGTTGCAACTTCAGGTCTGGAAATGAGCCAAAACAGCATACGGTATTCCTGGTCCTTTGAAGAGGTTAATGCAAAACTTAGAAGCATCATGATCGGTATTTATAGGAATGCAAGTGAGGCTGCAAAGGAATACGGTATGGAAAACAATCTGGTAGCAGGAGCGAACATCGCAGGGTTCATGAAAGTCGCCAATGCAATGTATGCTCAGGGAATTACTTATTGATACCATGAACTGTATTCCCAGCAAAACGGAAGTAAAACAGGTACCTCTCTGTCGCTTAAAAACAAACCCCTGCAGTTCAGATTGGCTGCAAGGGGTTTTGTTTTACTTCGAATATTTCTCATATATTTTTTTCAGGATGTAGGCATCTTCAGCCATTCTGTCCCTTGATTCGCAGATGACCACAGGGCTAATATCCCTTTCCACAAGGACCTGTGCAAGGTGCTCAAATTCCGGTCCGTATTGAGTATCCTCCATCGTATGATGCTTTCTTTCCCCCGCGGCGGTAAATTCAACCCGGCTGAAATGGATGTGCAGCTTGCGGGTTCTTTCAAGACCCAATTTACTTTCAATTTTGTCAAATACTTCCCGGTAATCCCCGGGAGAGGTTAATCCTCCCAAACTGCGTGCATGTACATGACCGAAGTCAACACAGGGGATCATCCTTTCATCCAGCTGACACATCGTCAAGACTTCCTCAAGACTTCCCAGGTTGTTGATCTTACCCAACACTTCCGGGCATAGCGTAATTTCAGAAAAGCCCAACTCATCGGCTTGATGCACTGCTTCAGCCAGGATTGGCAAAGCCAGCATCATGGCTTTTTCCCTTGTATACTTCCCAACAGCACCTGGATGGATAACAATCCTTTCTGCACCCATCCATTGAGCAATCTGCAATGTTTTTAGAATATATTGGATAGAGTTCTTGCGTTTTTGTTCATCTGCGCTGGAGAGATTAATATAATACGGGGCATGAATACTCATGCGGATACCCGCTGTTTTTGCCTCCAAGCCAATCTTTTCAGCGGTCTGTCTTTTAATATTGGTTCCTTTATTGCACTGGTACTCATAAGCATTAAGGCCCATATTCGCCAGCCATGCAGGCATTTGCCAGGAACTTTTGAAACCATCCTGGTAGAATTTTTGAGAATTTCCTGAAGGCCCAAACCAGATCATTGTGTACTCCTTATCGATATTTTCGAGAACAACACCAAGTTCTCCTATTGTCCGTTATTTAATTCGAACTCCGAATATCTTCCGTGCATAGGAACCCAGAACAATCATGTCGTCATAAACTGCGGGTGACGCTTCTACATTTCTTTCAAGCGAAACCGTATCCAGTGTATCCCCTGTCTTTGGATCGAGCAGGAAAAGAGTGCCCTGGGAATCAGCGAAAATCATATAACTTGTGCCATCATCTGACTTGATGATGGTTGGTGTTGACCACCCGTAATGATTGAGCTTTTTCGCCCAGACTTCCTCTCCGGTTCTTTTGTCCAGGGCTACCAGGCGCCCTCCCCATTCAGTTCCTGTCTTAACAATGTTAAATATGACCAGATCTTCAATATCCCCAGTACCAACAGCAGGCGCTGAGAACACCCCACCGTTTATGTTTTTATCCATATAGCACTGATAGGAGCGTTCCCATACCTGTTCTCCTGTCAATGCGTTGATTTTCCGCACTTTCGTGTACCCCAGGTTTCCCTGCCGATCCACTTCGTTACCTGCATATACAAATACGCCTTCCGGTGTCTCCTCGATCACGGGGGTGGCATCGGAGTCGTCCCCGAGATTAAACCCCCATTTGGGCGTCAGAGTGTTGATATCGAGACACTGGAGCATGCCTCCATTATCGTTAAAAAACATCAAATCCCGGTATATGGCTGGTGAAG
>JAAYKJ010000182.1 GCA_012522505.1 Clostridiaceae bacterium | reverse complement strand
TCCCCCACCAAATCTCAAAGCGATCTCTCCTTCATATCATATCATAACATTAAATTCAATTACCAACCATTTCGATTCCCGTACTTTGTCCTGCCATTCCTTGCCGCCCCCTGTCCTGCTCGCTCACTTTCTGCACAGGCAAAACGGGTGCCCCTCCGGATCGAACATGGTAACAAAATGGTCTCCACCATATTGTGCGATGGCTTTGGTCGCACCGAGCTTAATTGCTTCTTCAACAGTGGTGGGTAAATCGCTCACTTGAAAGTTAAAGTGCATTTGCTTTTGTTGCTTGCCGGGTTCTTCCGGCCAGACGGGAGGAATATAATCAAAATCACACTGCATGAAAAGAATCACCAGACCATTTTCAGCAATAAGAGCTGGACATCCGTACATCACCCTCTTTTCCCAGCCTGTAAGAGCGTGATAGAAATCACGGGTAAGGTCAGGGTTTCTACAGTCGATGGAAATATCTCCGATAGAGAACGAAAATCCTGCTTGTTTACCGCTGAAATAATCCTCTGCAAGGATTGCATAACAAGCCGCATCATAAATTCCTTGATTATTGTAGCCTGACTGGCGCAAGGTGCCCTCGTAACTCATTCCACATTTAAGCATTACTTTACCGCTATTCGGATTGCGTGTGTCATGCGTTGCAGCTATACGATTTGCGCCAACTTGCTCAAACAAGAATTTAATAACAGCTGAAAGTGCTTCACTGGCAAAACCTTGATGCCACCACGCTTTACCTATACGGTAAGCAACGTCAAAGCATTTGCATGTTTCATCGATCTTGACCACGTTTATGCCGCCGATAGGCTCATTCAATGTTTTTAAGACAATCGCCCATTGATAATGAGATAAATTATCGTATTTTGATATGTCTGATAAAGATATTTTGCGTGTCAAATCAATAGAGCCGTGCGGCTGCCATGTTAAGTATTTCGTAACATCCGCATCGTTCACCCAATTGCGAAACATAGCATCAGCATCCTCTGCCACAAACCTCCGCAGAATCAACCGCTCTGTTTTTAGGGTAACAGTGCCTTTATGTGTCATCAAAATAACCTCCCCATTCCTTTATCGTTTGCGTTACACCTACCGATTGCTTTTCCATCCACATATGCCAGATATTCTGCATATGAATCTAAACAGATACCCGCCTTCTGCCTTTTCATCTGTCGTCACCGTGTAAATTGATATGAAATCAAGTGTGAATTCCTTTGCCCCTGTTTCTTCGTACAATTCTCGCTTTGCGGCGGCAAGATAATCCTCTCCGGTTTCAATATGACCGCCTGGATTTTCGTATGTATCGCGTTCCTTATGGCGTACAAACACCCATTTGCCATCATACTGTGCTGCGATAACAACATATACGAGAGGAACCCCATTTGGATTCTCGTTGAAAAAATCGACTTTTAACATTTATCTGTCCTCCGAGTCATTGCACCCTTCTATCCAGACCTGCTCCAATGTTTATAGCCTCACGGATTTTGTTCCAAAAATCTGTTTATTCCCTAGTCCATGATCATAGCCCTGGCAATTATGTCCACATGGGTGATATTCCCGCTGTCAAATCTGGAAAGAGCCAGCTTCATCTTCTCAATAATTTCAACTGCTTTCTGATCACGGATGATACCCTTGGAATCTTTTGTTTCCGCTGCTTTAGCTTTCAGCGGGATGAATAATGTTTCTGTCAGAGACCCTTTTCAGTACTATTTCGTTCATAATTCCAACCCCCCAAAAGAATTCATAGGCTTAATTTCAGAGTTTTCCGTTCCCCTTTTCATTCATCCCTTTTATGAGGTCTTCCACCAGATCACTAACTAAAAAAATGATCTTGCAAGTTGCTGTTTGCAGTGTTGGGACTGGTAATATCCATTCTTCTGTGTTTCAATTTTTTTCTCATTTAGCTCTGATAGTTTTTCGGTATCTGGATCGGCATAGGTAGCGACACGGTTCTCTGTCCCATTTGTGTTCCTTTACCCTGTCCCCGAACCACCTTGGTGCCATATCAAGTCAACTTTAGTACTCCATAATTAAGCATTTACAAAATAAAGGCTTACAATCTTGTAATCAAGACAGCACTCTCAATGTACACAGGCAGGGCAGTTTGATGTCTTTTACATTGTCGGTCATTGTCGGTAGTCTGAAACAAGTCTACGGCGCTTTTTTCACTATCGGTAGGCAGGAACAGTTATTAATATAATTGCCTCAATACACTGTAAATCGATATATTTTCTCTATGGATTGCCATTCAATGCAATTATGTTTTTAAAACAACTTATACTTTACTTGTCTTCCAGGTAAGATTCTAATGTTATAGGAGTAAGTAATTTGGTACAAATAGAAACCCCTTCATATTCCTTTCTACCATCATAAATATTCCGTAATAATTTGTAGAAGTTATCTCTATTCATATATGCTACACCAAAGGTTGAAGCAATATTAGGAATCTTTTCAGAGTTTTCCTTTTCTCCTTCTGCTGTTACAACAATTCCATTTACGACTTTAGCTTTCGCAACTACCATAGCATCCGCTTCAGGCGTTCCATTACGAAGGCTTTTTTCCTTTATTCCTTCTCTGAATTTCTTATTCTTATAGATTTCACAAATATGATAACCTTCTTCATTTGATGGTTTTAAAAAATACTTCTTGTGTTCTTTCAACCATACACCAGATTCATCTTTGTTTCCCCATACACTTACCATTTCGCGATACACTTCATCAACTGATATAAATTTCCCTTCTTTCATACCTTGGGATAAAGGAACCCAAATATCAGGAAAAACATCTGGAGAAAAGTTTCGAAATATATTTGAAAATACATTATTATCAATTACATATTTCATAATGAAGCCCACCCCTTCATTGATGCAATTTTTTTCAAGGATGGAATTTTCATATTCAGGTATTTTGACAACTGAGTTATTGAGATTTTTTTCTGATAATAATTAACAAATGATAGCCTTAAATACCTCTTCCCAAGGTATGACATTTGCGTATTATAGTAATTTCCACTCCCACTTCTATCCGAATTGTTTTTTACAAAGCGGAAGTAATCATTCAAATACTCCTCTCTTATACTTGAATATTCTACTTGGTTAATATAATCCCTATCAAAGAATTTTCGAAGTATTACCTCTCTACTAACACAATATGTACTGGCTAATTTCTCAACTAATGTTTCACTAAAAAACTTTCCATGTATATTGAACTCAAAATCACCACTTGGAACAAGAAACTCACTTGCGAATCTGTTACAATAATTTTCAATAATTTTATCAGACTTCGTACGATAGCTTGCATCTTGCGGATCTTTAAATAAGTCTATCCCACTCGTTTTATATAATAAATGATATAACTCATGAAATAAGGTAAATATTTGTCTCGAGAAAGAGAATGAATTGTTAATATAAATTATTGGGAATTCATTGTCATAAAGGCAAAAACCTGATATATTGTCATCCATAAACGCACTTTTAAAGACATAAATTCCAATTTGATAAAAGCTCTCTCTCCAAATTTCAAAAGCATCTTTATATGTTCTAATCCTTTTCTGTTGCTCAAGACTTATATTAAGAATACGCCTCGTTTCTTTTGCTACCGCTTTTATATTAAAACAATCAAAAGCCTGGTTATTGATTTTATGGATATTGGGGTTTTTGTCCTCGTTTAACTCATATAAATTAATCTGCATTACTCTAGCTTCATCCATTAGTTTTGTAATGTTTCGAGTGAATAATAGATTCATATTTATTGGCAGAGTTCTACAGGAAGAAATAATATTTTTTATTATCGGTGGCTCAGGAAAGAAAAAAACAGCAACTGGTTTACGATAATAATTAGCAATTTCTTTTAATTGTGAGTATGTCGGATAATCCTCACCATTTTCCCAATCGGTTATTTTATCGGCTCCAAACTTCTCCATAACATCTTCAATAGAAGATCTACTCTGCTCTCTCGCCCAAATAAGCATTTCAGGATTTATGTATGTCATTTTCTCAGGCATTTTTATCACCCCCTCTAGCACAAAATAATACCACATTATGACACATTATGCAAACCTATGTACCAAAAGATAAATATAGTAAGCTTTCAGTAAGGATTTTTGGTAAACCCAAAATATGCTAAACACAAAAGGGTGTTCTTAATTTGATATTTTTTGTATCTTCACTAAGTATGTTTACATTTCTCATAAATACAATAAGGCAATAATATTTTCTAATATCTAGTTTTCTTTTATACTTTTTTCTTACTACAACGTAATATGCTTATTATATAATGGTTTCTAATACTCATTCTTCCACATATCGATCCATGATAAAACCATTTAGTAAATCTTTAGTTACACGCCATTCCGGAAGGAATTTATTCATATAATCTACAAAAATAGAATTATGGCTTTTTTCCAATAGGTGTACCAATTCGTGTACTATTACATATTCAAGGCATTCTATCGGTTTCTTTGCCAAC
>JAAYKJ010000181.1 GCA_012522505.1 Clostridiaceae bacterium | reverse complement strand
TAAGGGGGTAAAGGGAGATGAAGCTAAATTATTGGAGGACGACAATCATTGGGTTGGCGTTTATGTCAATCTGTGCGTTTTGGCAGCTTTACGAAGGAATTGTTCCGCTCATTCTGAAGGATACCTTTAAGATAGGAGATACTCTGGCTGGTGTTATCATGGCACTTGATAATATTCTTGCCCTTTTTATGCTTCCTCTTTTCGGTGCAATATCCGACAGAACATCTACACCCATTGGAAAGAGAATGCCGTTTATTATTGGTGGCACAGCACTTGCAGTTGTCGCCATGGTATTAATGCCTGTTGGTGACAATATGGGTAGCTTTACATTATTCATTCTGGCTCTTCTGGTGACGCTGGTTGCAATGAGTACATATCGTTCTCCGGCCGTAGCTCTTATGCCGGATGTTACCCCAAAACCACTTCGCTCCAAAGCAAACGCTGTTATAAACCTGATGGGGGCGGTCGGTGGAGCAATCACACTGGTTCTGATTTCCGTACTAATTCCCAAGACCGGGAAAGCAGATTATTTTCCAATCTTTGCGATCATTGCGGGATTAATGGTCGCTGCTGTGGTCATACTTGCACTTGCTGTAAAAGAGAACAAGCTTGTTGCCGAAATGAAGGCGACAGACGGGCATCAAACAGGCACTGAAGAGGCGAACTCAGGGGTAAAAGAAAAGATGGAGCCTGATGTCAAAAAAAGTCTGATATTCATTCTGTTATCTATCTTCTTCTGGTTTATGGCATACAATGCTGTAACGACAGCTTTTTCCAAATATGCCCGTGACTTTTTGGGGATTCAGGGTGGAGGTTTTGCAACCAACCTGCTGATTGCTACCGGTGCAGCTGTCTTATCCTATATCCCGGTTGGGATTATCGCATCGAAGGTAGGCCGCAAAAAGACGATATTGGTAGGAATCATGATGCTGTTTGCTTCTTTTGTGGCAGCGTTCTTTTTTACCACATACACCCCCTTGTTAAGTGTGCTTCTGGTGTTTATCGGTTCAGGCTGGGCGGCTATCAATGTTAATTCGTATCCGATGGTGGTGGAAATGTCGAAGGGTTCGAATGTAGGAAAATACACCGGTTATTATTACACTTTCTCCATGGCGGCTCAAATTCTGACGCCTGTAGCATCCGGTGCTCTTTTGCAATATGTAAGTTACCGTACCTTGTTTCCCTATGCTGCCCTATTCATGGCATTAGCCTTTGTAACCATGACTATGGTTCAACATGGTGACAGCAAACCTCAAACACCAAAAGACAAGCTTGAAATGATGGATGCAGGTGATGCATGATATGGTTATCGCTGGGTTTTTTGTACTGCTTTTTATTCTCCTGATACTTTATTTTATAAAACCAAACTCTAAAAGGTTTAAAGGTTTTCCAATGCCTTTTTTTGCGCATCGTGGTCTTCATGGGGATGGCATACCGGAGAATTCCATCGCAGCCTTTCGAAAAGCAAGGCAGAAGGGGCTGGGTGTGGAACTGGATGTGCGGCTTACACTGGACAATAAGCTGGTGGTGTTCCATGATGATGACTTAAAGCGTTTATGTGGAGAGCCCTATAGTGTCGAACAACTTAAATATGATGACTTGAAAAAATTCAGCCTGTCCGGGACTGAAGAGAAAATTCCCCTTTTTGAAGAAGTTCTGAAAGTCTTGGAGGGGATGCCAGTTATCTGCGAAATTAAATCTCTTCCCGGAGATGCTGTGGGTGAGGTTTGCGAAGCGGTTTGTCGGCATATTGCTGAATATAACGGGTTTGTCTGTATTGAATCGTTCAATCCATATGTGGTTCAATGGTTTGCAAAGAACAGACCAGATCTCATCCGCGGGCAGCTTTCAATGAATTTTATGCCAACTAAGAAAGCACTTCCTGTAATACAAGCCTTTTTGATGACGAATCTTCTAGTCAACGTGCTGGGGCGGCCAGATTTTATCGCATACCGTCATACGGATGATTCGGTCGGTTTTTTCCTTTGCCGTAAAATATTCAAGCCGGTTTGTGCTGCATGGACAATCTGTAGTGAAAAAGAAAAAAAGGCAGCGAACTTGAAATATCAAGCGATCATTTTTGAGAAATTCCATCCATCGCACGATGATTTATCAAATGCTCGCGGCGTATAGCGTATTTCCCGTTATGCACAGCTATATCTCAAGTATATGGGGTGTGAACAGTAACAACGCACAAGATAAGGTGTGTGAGTGCTATAGGCCGGGTTGTCAAACATTAGCCTTTTATGCTATAATCAGTAGCATAGTCGTCCGAAGTCGACATTTTATTATCCCGAAAAGTACCACGAAGGTATTCGCTTTCTTCAGGGAAGCTGTATCTCGTGGTTTTTTATAGCGCGATATTCATTCTCGGGTTTTCTCTATAATCTTAATAACATATTGTTGTCACGTCTCGGTAATTTGTTCAGCTGAAGCTGAATAACATGCGTCCTCACGAAGTAGAATACGCATTGAACGATTTGGGAATATCAAACAAAAACAAAAACAGTACCCAACTGACCCTGGTGGATAATCAAAGGGTTATAATGTTATGGGAAAACGAACAGGAGGAAAAATTATGGGTAAATTTTCAACAAAAAAGATGGTTTTATCAGGGCTCTTTGTAGCATTAGGTTTGTTATTGCCTTTTCTGACAGGGCAGATCCCCAGCATTGGCAAAATGCTTCTTCCGATGCACATTCCCGTGCTGTTATGCGGTTTTATTTGCGGAGGGCCATATGGGTTAATAGTAGGTTTGATCGTCCCGGTTCTAAGGAGTGCTCTTTTCGGAATGCCTGTAATGTTTCCAGGGGCTGTGGCAATGTCGTTTGAGCTTGCTGCTTATGGCCTGATATCAGGAATTTTGTATAAAAGGTTACCAAAGAAGAATGTTTACATATATGCGGCATTGGTTTCTGCGATGATTGGTGGTAGAATTGTGTGGGGAGTTGTCAGCTACATCCTGTTTGGTCTCAACCAAACCACCTTCAACTGGAGCATGTTTGCAGCAGGCGCGTTTATCAACGCTGTACCGGGTATTATTCTGCAAATCATCCTCATCCCCATTATATTGATTGCTCTTAAGCGAGGAAACCTGATAAGCAATGAATAATCAATCGAGTTTAAACCATCCAGGTCAATTAACAACAAAATTCCTGGAGGAAAATTTCCTGAATATCATTCAACATATTGATATCCTTCTTCATAGGAAGTCTTTTGTCATTCTTGCTATCGATGGTAACAGCGGAGCTGGGAAAAGTACGCTGGCAGAGGCTATCGGTAAGAGATATAACTGCAATGTTTTTCATATGGATCATTTTTTCCTCACTCCCGAGCTAAGAACAGCGGAACGACTTGAGGAGATCGGTGGCAATGTGGATTATGTCCGGTTTAAAACCGAAGTTATTGATGGCCTGTTAAGCCAGAGCGATTTTCAATACCATATCTATGATTGCACCAAAGGAACGCTTGGTCAAACGGTACATGTTGCGCCTAAAAGGCTTAATATCATAGAAGGGTGCTACAGCATGCATCCTTCCTTTGCTGATTTTTATGACTATAAGATCTTTCTTGAGGTTGACAGAGAGGAACAGGCCAGACGAATCCTTGAAAGAAGCGGTCCCGACCTTTACCAAAGGTTTCTGAATGAGTGGATTCCATTGGAGGATCGCTATTTCCAGGGAATGCACATCAGGGCGAAATGCGATTTGGTACTGAATACCTCTTCTCCCCAATCCACAGGCCATGTCCTGTAAAAGCATCGTTACCGGCATCAATCGATTACAGGAAATGAGACCATAGAACGCTAAAACATCATAACCGTGTTATCTTCTATAGACATTTCGTGCTCAGCTTCAGATTGAGCGAGTTTCTTTATAATATGAAAAGATAGCTTCATTGTCACGGAAAAATAATCAAATAAAAATAAACAGGGCACAATCCTACAGATTTTGCCCTGTTTATTTTTCGTACATTTGAATATTCCATGCGCGTTTAGATAGTTACTGTTCAAATGTATCTGATGTAGATGTGCAATAATAGGAAACATTAGCGTAATACAGTTCTTGCAAATGAAGCGTAGTTTCCGCTATGCGCATCTATATCTCAAGTATATTGAGTGTGAACAGTAACTTTAGATAAGTTTTTGAATTGATTTACATATTTCCTGTTGACTATCGGGCGAAATTGTTTTATAATAAAACTAAATTGATGATCGGGCTACTTTTGTATTTTCAAAAAAGGAAGTGCATCATGGACTGCAGAAATGAAGCAATATCAGGAATTCTGGATTTATTAAAACAAATCAATATGCACCTCAGTCACTGTATGTCCAGTGTTATTGAGGATTCTCCCCTGACAGTTCATCAGATGTTCATTATGAAAATCATACGGAAGAATGATCATGTCAATCTTACGCCTTTGAGTAAGTTTCTTGGCCTATCAAAAGCCTCTTTAAGCCTTACGATCAAAAAAATGGTAGAAGAGGGCTATGTCTCTCGGATTGAAAACAGAAAAGACAGAAGAAGTATAGATATTGTTTTGACCAAAAAAGGAGAGGAAATTCTGGATGTAACGTTTCAGAAAAGCCTTACCCTGTTTAATCAATTGACCACCTCTTTTTCCACAGAAGAGTTGAATGATATTAAGTTAAAACTTCAAAAGCTGGATTTGTCCATACAGGCAGGACTTTTGCCTGAAGACAGAATATAGGCTGGAGAACAGGAGTTCTATAGAGCGGTGCTACTTTGAATTCGATAATCGCATTCAGAGAATCTAATATATGAGGGGTGTTACAGATGTTTGGAAGCAAAGAAAAGAAAATTGGAAACCTGATTAAGAGAAAGAAGTGGGATATACTAAACAAAAAATACCTTTACGCCGATACTGACACCAGACTTTTATTGGCGAAAGAATGTGGTAATTCCATGGACCCCGGGGTAAACACCATTTTGGTGGCTCTGTTTCGTGATCCAGATGAAAATGTACAATTAGAATCGGTAAGAGCCATGGCCAAAACAGGAAAAGACCATGAAGTTTCTCAATTACAATGGCTTTTATCAAATACACCAGACGATAAAGAAGAACTGAAATATGCCATACAATCAGCCATTTCCAACATAAGAGGGAAAAAGTAAAGTTTATAACAACAAGCCGGATAATCGGCATTTTGTCTGTGCCGCTGCAAAATTATTCATTACGTATTCCCGATGAACAACATGGCGAGGAGAGATTCTGTGTTAAATACGCAGATGAAACCTCGTTATGTTTTTTTTCCCTATCATTTTGTTACACTAAGTTTCAAATTAATTGCTTTTCAAGCTAAAAACTGGTATAAGTGAGTTATAGGTAGAGGTTCTTATTATAATGAATATGGTAACAATGCAATAGGATGCAGGAAAAATGATTGAATACAAAAGCGAACAGGAACGCCTGGCCTCTTTGGGACGGTTGGCCGGCGGGATTGTACATAACCTGAAAACACCTATCATGAGTATTTCCGGTGCTGTTGAAGGGCTTAGGAATTTGGTGGCAAAATACGAGCAATCCATTTACGATCAGTCTGTTACAACCAGTGATCACCGGGAGATTGCTTCTGATATGCATACCTTGCTAAATCAAGTTCAGGCATATTGTTCCTATATGTCGGATATCGTTGATACGGTTAAGGGTCAAGCCACCACTCATTGTGATTCAAACAATGAAAGCTTTACAATCCATGAACTTGTAAAAAGAATTGAGTTGCTCCTGAAACATGAAATGCTAAGGTTGAATTGCATATTGAATACAGACATAAAGATGGATTTTTCAACAGAATTGTACGGAGATGTAAATTGTTTGGTCCAAGTATTCGATAATATAATTGTAAATGCCATACAGGCCTACGAAGGGAAGAAAGGCAGGATTGATTTGGTTATCGAAGAGGACGAAGGGAGCATATTATTTGCTGTTCGTGATTATGCGAAGGGGATTCCTGTAACAGTTAAAGAAAAACTTTTGAAAGAGATGGTAACAACCAAGGGAGTAGAAGGTACCGGTCTTGGGATGATGATATCCAATTCAATTGTAAAGGCAAGATTTCAGGGGAAGATGTGGTTTAAGTCCATCGAAGGCAAAGGAACGACCTTTTATGTACGGATACCCCGCAAGAAGTAGCATGGCAATGCGGAGATTTTATAGGGGGAAAGACAAGTGAGGCAATTGAGCGTAACTACAAATAACAAGAAAATTCTTCTTGTGGATGATGAACAAGGAATCATCGATTCAATATCCATTGTATTGAAAAGAAGAGGGTATTATTGTGAAGGAACAACGAACCCCCTGGATGCAGTAGAAAAGGTTAGGAATGAACACTTTGATCTGATAATTCTGGACTATCTTATGGTTCCCATTCATGGGGATGAGGTCGTAAGACGAATACGTAAATTCAATTCAGAGCTTTATATTCTGCTTCTAACAGGCTATAAAGAATTGGTACCGCCTCTTGAAACAATCAGAGCACTGGATATACAAGGATACTGTGAAAAAAGCGCTTGTTTTGATCAACTGCTGCTTCTTGTGGAATCTGCGTTCAAGTCGATTAATATGATGGGTACGATAAAACAGTTTCGTGACGGATTAAACATTATTCTCCAGGCCGTTCCCCGGATATATCAACTTCAGCCCCTGGGCAATATTCTTGAGGACATTTTATCCGAGCTGTTACCCTTGTTTAGCAGCGAAAACGCTTTCATACTCGTAGACAGCATACCCGATCAATATGATTCAAGGAAGAGTATTTTCCGCGGAATCGGAAAATACAAAGCTGAGATATCCGATTTTATGCCGATGCTGGATTCTCAATTGCTTGAGAATATAGGAAGAGCGAAAATTGCCAAAGAGGTCGTACGAGTGCCTGCCGGAATTATTCTTCCGCTAGTAAATGATTATTCCGAATGTATTGGTGTCATATATGTTGAGAGCGCAGAGGTTTCTATGGAAGAAATGTCCGAAGGATATAAGCTGATGGAGATATTCTCCACACAGGCGGCTTCCTCATTAACCAATGCTTTTCTGCATTCCATGCTGAATATGAAAAATAGTGAACTGAATCGGACCTATGATCAATTAAGGATACGGTATATGGATACGATTGAAGCCCTCCGGCAGGTTGTCGATGCCAGGGATGAGTATACTTGCGGTCATTCGGATCGGGTTTCCTACTATTGCGTTGAGATAGGGAAAGCACTTGGTCTTAACGAAAAAGAGATTGAATTGGTTCGCGTTGCCGGCTTGTTTCATGATGTCGGTAAGATGGGTATTACCGATGATATTTTGATGAAAAATGATAAACTGGATGTTCGGGAATATGAAGAGATAAAAAAGCACCCGATGAGAGGGGCAAGAATCTTATCAGCTATCTCCATCTTCAGAGAAATTGTTCCGATCGTGAAGTGCCATCATGAAAGAATTGACGGAAAGGGATATCCAGAAGGGCTGAAGGGGGATGAAATCCCTTATCTTGCAAGGATTCTTTCGATTGCGGACGCTTTTGATGCGATGATGTCAGATCGACATTATCGCACAAAACTGGATCTGGAATCCGCTACCAATCAGCTTGTTGAAGGAGCAGGCACACAATTCGATGCAGATATGGTTCATAAGTTTGTATCGATGCTGGACAATTATCAGTATATTGAAAAAAAACTGACGCCACCAGAATAACTCCTGGTTCTGCACTAGACTTGCTTTCCACTAACCAACCTTTTTATCCAGTATACAATAAACAGACAGAGGGGAAGAACAAGTCCAAGCGTTATGATAAACGGGACCCAGCCAAAAACGATCCAATTTTCCTGATAAATATTACCAGGAAAGATGATCTCCGCCAAAGCCAGTAAAAATAGAGAAAGAGGCAGAATAACCTTCCCAGACTGCTTTAACTTCAATAGATGAGCAAGGCTGCTGATACCGGCATAGAAGTATAAAACGTTGACAACAAATTGGGTCAAAATCCAAGAAGCAAATACGATAAACTCAATTCTCGCAAAAATAACGCCTATTTCAATTTCATTTGCAAGGATGTAAGCGGCATATCGCGATTTTGAGGTAATGTTCCAGCCCAAGACGAGAATCGACAAGAATATCGAAGTAAAAGAGATGAACCCACCCCAAATATAGCCTTTCACAAACTCTTTACTTGCTTTCTTGGGTTCATTTATGTTTGAAGGATATATCATGAGCAGGATTATCAGCGTAAAAGTTGAAAAGCTGGACAGAACAACAGAACTTTTCAATGGAGGAAGAATACCGTTTTCTAAAATTGGCTGCAAATTTCCGATATGCGCGTTGGGAAGAACTAAAACCATGGCGAGGATGAATAAAAATGAACCTGCTTTCAGAAAAATTTCAGAGGCCCGGGCAAAAGCCTCCAGACCATATGATACCCCAATAGCCAAGGCGATAATATAGATTGCATTAACAAAATACTGGGGTGTTTCGGGCATAACCATGGTAGTTAGAAAGTCACCGACATACCAGGGAATATGGGCTGATAGGAGAATACATAAAAAAATATAGTATACACAAAAGGCAGAACCCAGCCATTTACCCAACAATGTTTGAATAATTTCAACGAAGTTCATGTTGGGAAACTGGCTGCTAAGGCAAGTTAACATAAATATATAACAAGCACCATAAATAAGGGCAATAAGAGCCCCAATCCATGCATCCTGTTTGGCGATACCTGCCATTAATGGTGCGCTGACCAATACCGAACCGCCAATTGAACCTCCGGCGGCAAGAGAAAATAATTGCTTGTTTGTGATTATTTTTTTATTCATATTATCCCTGCTTCAGCAGGCCTTGAATCAATCCCTTCAATGGAGAATATATCCACAGAATTAAGTCGGAAGGATTAGGCACAGAAAAGTCAAAAACTTTTGAAAAAGAAATCAAAAGGCTTAGGCCCAATGCCACAATGGAAACCCAGAATTCTGGGTAAAGCCTCTTTTTCAGCAAATTGGGAATTACTGTTACACATATAATCAAAGTGGTTGCAGTAACAAAAAGAAAAAAAAGCGTATTCTTCACGATTCCTCCTTAGTAAAGACTGATTTCGATATTTCCCCTGTTTTATTAAGTTCCACAGTAACATCAAACTCTACAGGAAGCCTTGAAAACTCTACAGACCAGTTCGACTTTATCTCTTTCCATAATTTCGGGTACTTTACGTGGATGACTTCTCCAAACCCAAAGATATCAGAGTGAAGCTCCGTTTGCGCTTTTCTTAAGGCACTTTCGCAAAACTCCTGAAGCCTGTTCTCAAGAAGGTTGACGACCATACTTTCATTTTCTTTTTTCATAATATCAAAATACCCATCAACAGCGCCAATGTTTGCCTTAACACGGATCTCTACAAGAAGAGATGGCTTTTGATTGACAACCGAAGTGGTTATTTTTTTGGCTGAATCGATTATTTCATAGGTGATTTGATCCTTTTCGTTGTAATGAGTGTATTCTATATTATTCTTCACATTACCGACAATATAATTAAACCCCTTTGATTCATCTTCAGATAGCCAACCAATGAGCTTATCATCCTTAAAGACACCCATATCAATGTATTTCAATCCTTTTTTCCCGGATACGGTTGTCAGAACATCCAGGGTATCGGAACCTTTTTCCCCCGTAGTAATTTCAATTCCAGGGAGAGCAGGATTTTTTCCATCCGAGATAATACACTGAACCAGATCCAAGATATCAACACTTTGTGTAATACCTAAGTAGCTTTCTGAATTTTCAAGAGAATTGTATAATCTGATTCCTGGAATAAACTCTAGCGGTGTTAATATCGAAAGAACCTCGCTGGCCGTGGTACCCTTGGCGATAGCAAAATAAAAGTCGGTACGAAATTCGTGGTCCCTTAACAGAAAATCCAGAACATCCTGTATTCCGTTTCTGGCCATATCCTCACCGAATACTACCATCCGAACATGCGAATTGTATATTTTTCTGGGAAATTCAGCTGTATTCTGTCTGATTATCGAAAAGACATTCTCTCCTTCCTCTGAAAAAAGAATAATCGGTGTTTCATTTGTATAGATTTTCGTTGAAATTGCCTTTGGATTAAGTATCTGGTGTGTTATTCTATAGCCCCGCTCTGTTTTATCAATCCCGATGGCTATGGAGATCGAAAGCTCATTTATTTCCCGGCTGTTCCAGCACCCCGATAGGATTAACAGTGTGATGGACAGGCCAATAATTCCATTAAGCTTCATATAATCACCTGAATTCCTGATCCTTTGTTTTGTCTTGTTTGTCATATTCGTCAGCAACCCTTCTTTCATCGATTCCATGGATGCCATACGGACGTTTTTTCATACTCCACAGGGGAAACCTGAAAAAAGTATCCTTGTTTCCACCCTTTATATGCGGTGCGATGGGTGTCATATAGGGAATGCCAATGGATTTTATTTTGCACAGGTGCAGGGTCAAAACAATTAGCCCTACGAAGATACCATACAGTCCTATCAACCCTGCAAGAACCATGAACACAAACCTTGCTGTGCGAATGGCATTGGACATTTCATAATTGGGGATTGAAAAGCTGGAAATAGCGGTAATGGAGACCACGATGACGATAGCAGCGGAGAAGATACCAGCATCAACTGCCGCCTGACCAAGAACCAGAGCGCCTACGATGGAAATTGCAGGCCCTATGGCTCGTGGCATGCGTACACCGGCCTCTCTTAGTACCTCAAAGGTTACTTCCAATATTAAACCTTCCAAAAAGGTAGAAAATGGGACACCTTCCCTTTGGGCAGCAATACTTATTAGTAACTGCGTCGGAATCATTTCATGGTGGAATGTTGTTATACCAATGTATAAAGCAGGTGTAAGCAAAGTAATGAAAAACGCCATGTAACGCAGTATGCGCATCAGGGAAGAAATGATAAAGTGGTGGTAATAATCTTCACTGGAGTGAAAAAAATCAACCATCACTGCTGGGGCAGACAGGACATAGGGGGTACCATCTGTAAAAATGGCCACCTTTCCTTCTGTAAGTGCGGCTGCAACCGAATCAGGTTTTTCGGAACTTAAGAAAACAGGGAAAATTGAGTATCGATCATCTTTTATCCATTCTTCGATATAAGCGCCTTCGAGGATGGAATCTATTTCAATCCGATTAATTCTGTCCCGGATTTCCTGAATAATAGATTCTTTTGCAATGCCTTTGATATACATTAAGCTAATCGCCGTTTTTGTCAGCTTCCCCACAGACAGATTTTCCAGCTTAAGAGAAGTGTTTTTAATTCTTTTTCGAACCAGGAATATGTTTTGGTTCAGATTCTCTGTAAAACCATCCTTAGGGCCTCGAATTACAGTTTGAGCAGAAGGTTCTTCTACGGCACGTCCCTCTGTGTTTTCAGCCAAAACAGAAAAATATCGCTCAGAGCCATTGACTAAGAAAACCATATTCCCAGATAACAGTTCGGCGTATAGATCCATGAGCTTACTGCCCTCTTTGCAGACCCGTATGCCCGAAAAAAAATCACGTAGTGTACTATATGTCTCCTTTGTGCTCACTTTGTTCTTTAGCGAATCAATCTCATCGGATAAGCTGTTAATGGTATCCTTATTTGTAAAGCTTATCAAATATAGAACCGCATAAATGCAAGCAGGATTGTCATCCCATTGGAGAACGTTTACAACCAGATCATTATTCTGACCAAAATCCGTTTTAATTCTGGTTAGGTTTGCAAACAAATCACTGCCCAGGTTTGATTCTGGAAAGGAGGCTTGTTGCCTCTTCTTCGCTTGAGTTATTTTTCTGGGTGTTTTCATTCCATCCCTGTGCCCTCCTGTTTTTTCTATTATAACCAGTTTGGCGCAGCTCATTCTTTAGCAATTAAAGGGCTCGAATAGTTTTGCGCAGTCAGTTACTGTTCACACCCTATATACTTGAGATATAGCTGTGCATAACGGAAACTACGCTTCATTTGCAAGAGCTGTATAGTTCAGCTCAAGCGTTTTTAACGCAGAGCGTTAAAAGACGCAACTTTATGTAGTGCATTTTGCAAAGCAAAAGCACTATCAAGCCGAAACTCACAAAAATGCTTTTAAAAGATTACTTTGTTGCATTTTTGTTCAAACAGTCGGCTTGCATTTCCTCGCTCTGACTATACATCTCTAAGCTACATTACGCTAATGTTTCCTATTATTGCACATCTATCTCTCATCAAATACCTCTGAATAGTAACCGCAGTCAGGAGCGCACCTGAAATTGTTTCAAAGAGGTATTTCATTATGATAGGTTGTATGGTAAGATAAAGAAAAAGAATACGGCGTAAATGCAGCGTATAGATGGATGATATGGGAGAGCATTGTAGCACAGGCACCGAAGAGGTAAACCGCGACAGGTCAAACCTGGTAAGTCTTTCAGGTGGAACAACCATATCAGGACAAAACTCTGAAAAGCCGTTGCTATCTGTCACCGATACAGTAGTACGTCAGGGTGGAATTACTCAGGTTATGAAGCAGAGAAGATAACAAGGCTATTTTGTTGTCTTCTCTTTCGCTTTCCATTAAAAAACATTTTTGTAAATGTCATCGGTTCAGGAAAGCATAAAGATATGACCAACAATTAGGACGGGAGGCACTAAATGAAAAGAACACCTTTATATGAAAAACACCGTGAACTTGGTGGGAAAATGATCGCTTTCGGTGGATGGGAACTGCCTGTTCAGTACACCGGGATTCTGGAGGAACACCGACAGGTAAGAACGGCCGCAGGGTTGTTTGATGTTTCCCATATGGGAGAGATTCTTGTGAGGGGCAAAGACAGCGAAAGATTTCTTCAGAAAATGCTCACGAACAATATCTCCGGCGTCAAAGATCATCGGGTGGTTTACTCTCCCATGTGTTACCCCGATGGGGGTGTTGTGGATGACCTGCTGGTATACAAATACTCCGACAGGGAATATTTTGTTGTTGTAAACGCAGGGAATACGGATAAGAGTTTTGACTGGCTCAGGCAAAACCTTGAGGGGGAGACTACCATTGAAAATGTTTCTTCCAATTATGCTCAGCTGGCGCTTCAAGGGCCTAAATCGGGACAAATCCTTCAAAAATGCACAGACTTTCCGATTGAAGAAATTCAGTTTTTTCATTTCATCCCGGACACCGAGATCTGTGGGAAAAAAGCCATCGTTTCTAAAACCGGTTACACGGGTGAAGAAGGTTTCGAGATTTACATGAAAGTTGAGGATGCTACTGTGGTATGGGATGGCCTGATGCTTGCCGGAAGGGAAGAGGGGCTGGTTCCCGCCGGTCTGGGAGCCAGGGATACTTTACGGTTTGAAGCAGCTTTGCCACTATATGGCCAGGAGATTTCCGAGGATATATCTCCGCTGGAGGCGGGGCTTGAGAAATTTGTAAAGCTTGGAAAAGAAGATTTTATCGGTAAGGATGCGTTGTTGCAGCAACAAAACCAAGGTGTGAAAAGAAAACTGACAGGTTTTGAAATGTTGGACAGGGGTGTTCCCAGAAGCCATTATGAAGTGCATGCGAATGGGAAAAAGATTGGTTTTGTTACATCAGGCAGTTTTTCTCCCAGCCTGAATAAGAATCTTGGTCTGGCGCTTTTGGACGTAGATTATCAAAAGGAAGGAACCACGATCGACATCATTATCCGGAACAAAGTGTTAAAGGCTAAAACGGTGAAAATTCCGTTCTACACGAAAAAATACAAGGCTTGATACTGTAGAACTTGCACCACTTAATGATTATATCGGAGCTCACACTTTTGGAAGCAGGGCTTTGGAAGTATAATCACAAATTAGATAAATTGGAGGAAGATCAGATGAAGGTTGTAAAGGGATTATGGTACTCGAAGGATCATGAATGGGTGAGATTGGATGGCAATAAGGCGTACATCGGCATTACCGATCATGCGCAGCTCTCTTTGGGGGATGTTGTTTTTGTAGAATTGCCAGAAATGGGGACTGTGCTACAAGCGGACGATGTTTTGGGAGTGGTTGAATCGGTAAAGGCAGCTTCCGATGTTTATACGCCAATATCCGGAACGGTTGTTGAGGTGAATGAAGAACTTTCCGCGCACCCGGAGAAACTGAATGAGGATCCCTATGAGAGCTGGATAGCGGTATTGGAGCCCGACGATCCATCCAAGATTGAAGAACTGATGGATGATGCAGAATACGAGAAGTTCTGCGCAGAGGAGGCCTAAAATGTCAGACTATATTCCAAATACAGAGGCGCAGCAGCAAGAGATGCTGGCGGATATTGGCATGACAAAAACAGAGGATTTGTTTGCTGATATCCCGCAGAAGGTTCGCTTAAAGCGAAAGCTTGATATACCCGAGGCAGTGTCTGAAATGGAATTGTCGGCACATATGCGTCAGTTGGCGTCACGAAACCGGAATACCGATGAGTATGCCTGTTTTCTTGGAGCGGGAGCATATGATCACTACATTCCCGCATGTATTCCAAGCCTGCTGTCAAGGCAGGAGTTTTATACAGCCTATACGCCTTATCAGCCCGAAATAAGCCAGGGAACGCTGCAGGCAATATTTGAGTACCAGACAATGATATGCAGCCTTACCGGGATGGATGTTGCCAATGCGTCCATGTATGACGGGGCATCAGCCCTTGCAGAAGCTGCTTCCATGGCCTGTCAGACAACAGGGAGACATGAGATTCTTGTTGCTGCATCTGCTCATCCCGAAAGCCGACAGGTATTGTCTTCGTATTCCAGGTTCAGTGGGAATAAGGTGACAGAACTATGCTATCAAGATGGTAGACTGGATATGGTTTCACTGGATGAGAAACTTTCGGCGAACACATCAGCTGTGATTTTACAAAGCCCCAATTTTTTTGGAATTATTGAGGACGTGAAGGAAATTGCCGAGATGGCACACCGCAAGGGGGCATTGTGTATTGTAAGCTGTGATCCGATCTCTCTGGCAATTCTGAAGTCACCCGGAGAGCTGGGCGCGGATATCGCAGTAGGAGAAGGACAGCCCCTTGGAAACCCGCTCAGCTTTGGCGGACCATATCTTGGTTTCTTTGCTGCAAGGAAGAAATTCCTTCGTAGAATGCCCGGCAGAATCGTTGGAGAAACCGTTGATAAAAATGAGCGTCGCGCTTTTGTGCTTACAGTACAAACAAGGGAACAACATATCAGAAGGGAAAAGGCGACTTCAAACATCTGCTCGAACCAGGCCTTAAATGCTCTTGCGGCAACCATTTATTTAACCGTCATGGGAAAACAGGGTCTTCGGAAGGTGGCCATGTTGTGTACCCAAAAAGCACATTATGCTTATCAGCATCTTCTGGAGACAGGTGCATTCACACCGTGTTTTCAAGCGCCATTTTTCAAGGAGTTTACTGTTCAGTTCAATGGTGATGTATCCAATTTGAATGATAAGCTTATGGAACAGGGGATTATTGGCGGTTTTGCCCTGGAGAAAGAATACCCCTCTCTGAAGAACGGGTATCTCGTTGCGGTAACGGAGAAAAGGACCAAAGAAGAAATTGACCGTTTCGTAAGAAAGGCGGCGACATTATGCTAAAAAAACAAACCCCTCTGATATTTGAATTAAGTGTACCGGGAAGAGCCGCTCATCAACTACCCGAGTGTGATGTTCCCGAGATAGATCTGAGAAGCCTTTTGCCGGCGGATCTCCTGCGAGATGTTTCTGTTGAATTGCCCGAAGTAGGCGAGGTGGACGTTATCCGCCACTTTACCAGATTGTCCCAAAAGAATTATGGGGTTGATGCAGGTTTTTATCCTCTCGGTTCCTGCACAATGAAATATAATCCCAAAATCAATGAAGAGGCAGCGCGTTTGGACGGGTTTGCGAAGGTTCATCCCTATCAGCCCGAGCAGACCGTGCAGGGATGCCTGGAGCTTCTTTACAAAACAGACAGGCTGTTGGCTGAAATTACCGGGATGGAACGTGTTTCACTGCAACCAGCAGCTGGAGCTCATGGAGAACTGGCTGGGCTGATGATCATCAAGGCTTTCCATGAAAATAACGGAGACTTTAACAGAAAAAAAATCATTGTTCCCGATTCTGCCCATGGTACGAATCCCGCATCTGCATCGGTTATAGGCTTTACAGTAGTAGAAGTGAAATCCGATGAAAGAGGCGGTATAGACCTGGATTCGCTTAAAGCACTGATGGATGATGAAGTTGCCGGATTGATGCTGACAAACCCGAATACTCTGGGCCTGTTTGATGAAAATATCGATGTCATATCCGATATCGTACATCAGGCAGGAGGGCTGTTATACTATGATGGAGCTAACGCGAATGC
>JAAYKJ010000180.1 GCA_012522505.1 Clostridiaceae bacterium | reverse complement strand
TTATCCCAAGTAAATCGTTATCCCAAGTCATTATTCAAAATACTTTGTAAGTGCCTATAAATCAATCCTACTTTTGATAATATTATCGTGATAATATTTGCTATTTTCAAATGGATGCAATGTTGCATTCTCTAAAAAGATAGCAAATGAAAACAGAACAAGAAATCAAATCCCTTATCAGGGAATGCGTAGCTTATCTCAGGGAGGAAGGCTACAGTGAGCCACGGATTGCGGATTACCAGCGGCTATGGCGTCACGGAATCGAGGAGTATATGAATAAAAACTCCTTTGCAAATTACAATACTGCCATTGGTGAAGATTTTTTAGGCAGCATTCAAGGAATGAGCAACTCGTATATGCGTACTATCCGCCGCAATGTGCATGTGCTGAACGACTTTCTTTCATATGGTAAGGTCAGAAAAAGGATAATACAATATGTATACCATGAGTTGCCAGGAGAGATAGGTGAAGCTGCTTCTGAGTTCTTAAAGTCACAAGCAAAACTTCGACGCAGCAAACTGACGATTGAAAATCACCGGCGCATTTTAAGCTATTTTATAAGCCATTTGGCATTAAAGTCAGTAACCCATGTTTCAGGAATCCGGGATGAAGATGTCCTTTCTTTCATAGCATCCACCCACAACAGTAAAGACAATTGCCTTTATACGACCCGCATGTTCTGCCGGTTTTTGTATGAGCAAAAATATATAGATAAGAATGTAGAATACGTCATCGGAAGAAATAATTTTTCCAAACGTGAAAAGCTGCCTTCAGTATACAGTGCCGATGAGATAAAGCGTATTGAGGATGCAGTAGGCCAGTCAAGTGCGGTCGGCAAACGTGACTATGCGATGCTTCTTCTGGCCACACGGCTCGGCCTCCGTTCTTCGGATATAGCAGGACTGACATTCGGGAACTTGGATTGGGGCCAAAACATCATTTGCCTAGCTCAATCCAAAACAAAAAAAGTGATAGAACTACCGCTCCTGGCAGATGTCGGAGAAGCCATTATCAACTATCTGAAGTATGGCAGACCGGTATCCAGCTTGCAGCAAGTGTTCCTGACTGCCTGTGCCCCATACCGGCCCGTCAACAGGCTGGTAAGAAACGGAGCGGTAAGCAGGACAATAATATCATCCGGTGTTGATATCACAGGCCGCAAGTTCGGCCCCCACGCTATGCGTCATACACTGGCAAGCCAGTTACTGCGAAACGGGACCTCACTTCCGGTCATATCCGAAACGCTCGGCCACTCCAGTACGCAGGCTACCATGAACTACCTGCGTATAGACATAAACAACCTTATACGCTGTTCTCTTGATGTCCCACTGGTTCCTGCAAGTTTCTATGAGCAGAAAGGAGGAATATTTTATGAATGAACAGTTTGAATACAGGAGTGTGTTTGCACCCTATTTTAACAGCTTCCTGAAGATGAAGGATACCATGGGGTATGGCCTTAATAAGTTCGGGTGGATATTTTTAGAACTTGACAGGTTCTTCCTGGAAACCGGTGCCACAGATGCCTATATAACCAGTAAACAAATCGCAGCATGGGGCAAAACCCGCGTAAACGACAAAGTCAGGACACTGTACGACAAATACTCCGTACTGTCTCAGTTCTGCCGGTATATGTGCCATCTTGGTAATGAGTGTTACATACCTAGGCTGCCCAAACAAAAAGATATGGATTTCATCCCATACATTTTTACACATCAACAGATGGATATGATCTTCCGGGAATGCGACAGGATGACCGTTTTTAACCGTAACATGAACAGTGCCCTTTTTGCCATACCTGCCCTGATCCGGTTTCTCTACAGCACCGGGATTAGAATCGGCGAAGCCTTGCTCATCAAAAACATAGATGTCGATTATACGCTTCGCCGGATCATAATAAGGAAAACGAAGAATCAAATGCAGCGGATGGTACCTATTAACTTTTCATTGGAGAAAGTGTTGAAGCAATACGTAGTTTACAGGGACCGGATGCCAATTAAAAACCTGGTGGATAAAGAAAGTTTTTTCTTTATATCGGCTGTTGGGAAACCACTCACACGCAGCACAGTATACAAATGGTTCAGAAAGGTGCTGCGGCAATGCGACATACCTCATATAGGAAAGAACCAAGGGCCCCGTGTTCATGATATCCGCCATACCAGTGCAGTACACTCTTTTGAAAAAATCGTAAAAGGTGGGGCCGACATTTATTGCGCACTGCCGATACTGTCCACCTTCCTCGGGCACAAGACGATAAAAGGAACAGAGAAATATGTAAGGATGGTGCAGGAAATATACCCTGACATTGTCGCGATGGAAAATCCGGTCACATCTTTTGTCTTCCCCAATAAACCTGAAATAAACATCGGCTATGGAAACAG
>JAAYKJ010000179.1 GCA_012522505.1 Clostridiaceae bacterium | reverse complement strand
GAGTTCAGCTTCTGCAGAAGAATAGAGATTAAGAAATTCTTTTTTTCCAAATCTTTCTCCTGCCATGTATAAGGCTTTCAAATCTGCTGCTTTATCTCGTGAAGAACAGTAGATTTCATTGCTTTTACTTGGACTTGATATTAAAAAACTTCCTGTATGCTTCACCACTTTTGCATAGTTAGCATAGCACCATTTTCGATAACTATAAAAACTGTAGTCAGCAAACTTTTCAACGGAAGGATTCCCTATTATCCTATGGACAGAGTCATAAATTACTATTATATGAGAATTACGTGAATTTCTTGCTATTATCTCATTTTCTGGCATTCTATAACCGAAAAAATCGAGAAGAAGAATAGCATCAGAAGTAGGAATGCTTTCAACTTTTATGTAACCAGTCCCAACATTGTAGAACTCAACCTCAACTCCGTTTCTTATGAATGGATCAATCATTGATTCACAGCAATAAGAAGGTAAAGCCACAGCCTGCAATTGCCTGGATGACTTAATATCACGGACAATGAAATCGAGAGCAGTTCTACCAGAGAGAAGGGCAGCTGTATTTAAAGAATGCTCGTTGTCGCCTTCATAAACTGTTGGTTGTTTCTCCCAAAACTCGCCGCCTATTTCTTTCATTTTAAAAAATCATAATAGAGCTTTATTCTCTATCAACTTTTCCAATGGCAAATACATAATTAGTCGTAGCTGAGCCACCTATATTGAGCATTAGCGCATTATCTGCCTTTTTTACCTGATAGGTTCCTGCTTTGCCCGATACTTGCTTATAAATATCTAAGAACATCCTCGCTCCACTAGCACCCACGGGATGTCCGGAGCCAATAAGACCTCCACTGGGGTTGATTGGTTTCTTCCCGTTAAAGGTTATTGTTCCATCCTCTATAACTTCGTATTCATGTCCCGGTTCTGTTATACCAAAGGCAGAAATAGCTGCATACTCAGAAGACGTAAAGCAATCGTGTGTTTCAAATACATCAATATCCTCTACTGTCAACCCGGATCTCTGATAAGCATCTAAAACGGCTTGTCTGACCCAGGGGAGAACATATGGGCTATCTTTTGCTTCTTCAAGCTTCTTATCAAAAAGTACCGGAGCCACCCTGTGCCCCCACCCCTTTACTATTGGAGCATCAGTAATTCCTCGTTCCCTGATATAGCTCTCTGAACATAAAACAACAACAGCTGCACCATCTGTAACCTGTGAGCAATCTGACGAAGCGAGCCTGCCTCCAACGAAAGGGTTGGTAGAGCTACCCCGGTCACGGGCTTGATCTAAAGACATGAACCATTTTCGCGTCTGAGCCATTGGGTTCCGTTTCGCATTAGAATAGTTTATCTCCGATATTCTCGCCAAAGCGTCCATGTAGCGATTTTCATTGAGCTGGTATTTCAATATGGTTTCATCAGCCAACCTGCCAAATAGCTTAGGAAATGGAAAATCAATCCCCTTGCCTTCCTTTTCATAGAAAGCTGCACGTCCTAAAATACAACCACCAATCTTGCTGTTAACTGTCTTCATCAGTTCCCAACCAATAATTACAGCGACATCATAGTCACCACAACGGATTTTCGTAATGGCGGCGTCCATAGCCGCTGAGCTTGATGCGCACGCTGCTTCATACCGGGCCGATGGAACACCATAAAAAGCAGGATGAACTTCTGTAATAAATGCGCCTAAATGACCTTGGTTGACATAATGCTCCGCGATAAAATTACCAACAAAACAGGCAACTCTGTTCCCCTGGTTCAGGTCTTTTATGTCATCAAAATCAAGCCCTGCTCCACTAAGCCCATCGGAAATAACTTCTTTAAGTACGGCAATGAAGCCTTTACCCTCTTTGGTCCAGTTTCTTTCAAAATCAGTCTGGGCCCCACCAAGAATGTATATTTTTGAGTTATTTTTCATTCGTATTTTTCCTTTAGCGTTTTGCCTTGAAATAGGTCCTATAG
>JAAYKJ010000178.1 GCA_012522505.1 Clostridiaceae bacterium | reverse complement strand
AACGAAATTTCATAGGCGAGGTCATATCGCCGCTGCTCAAACAAGGGCAGTCAGTGTATCAGATTCTGACGAACCATCCTGAACTGCAGCTCTCTGTCCGCACATTATACCGCTACATAGAAACCGGCGTATTCAAGAAATTCGGAGTAGACTATTTTTCACTGAAAGAGCAGGTCAGTCACAAACAGTTCAAGGAAAAATACAAGAAACGCAAGGAGCCCGCCAATTACACCGGGCGCAGATACGCCGACTATCTCGAGTTCATCCAGCAGAACCCTGCAACGTGTATCCGGCCGCCATGTCTGCTTAATAGAACCCACATAGTAGGTCAAACCTTTTTAGTCTGCCGCAGTTGACCAATCTTTTTTTTTGCAATATAGTGAGATAAAGGGTGAATTATATCAAGTTCTGGAGGTAAATATGGGAGATTCTTTTTGTTTCACATGCAATAAGCACTATAGAAATCAGGGAATGACAAGGCATATAAAATCATGTGCCATTAAAAACGGGGGCTACAAAGCCAACGAAGCCGGTTCGGATACATGCTTTCTGCTTCATGTAACAGACTCATATAACAAGAGCTATTCCCTGCATCTGATGGTTGACGGTTGTGTTCGGCTAGAAGAACTTGACCGGTACTTGCGCGATATATGGCTCGAATGTTGCGGTCACTTAAGTCATTTTCAAATTAATGGTGAATATTATGAAAGCTATACTGAATCATCATACGAACGTGGTATGGAGGATGAAATCATCGAGCTTTTTTATCCTGGGCTAACTGTCGCCTATGAATATGACTTTGGTTCAACAACATATCTTTCCATAAGTGTGGACGGTGCTTTTGAACCCGCTGGGAAAGAAAGGGGAATTCGACTTCTCGCACGAAACAAACCAATAAAATATGAATGTGAGAAATGCGAAAAAGTTGCGGAGTTTCAATATTTTGACCCATATAACGGTGAATGCGGTATTGTTTGTTCTTCGTGCAAAGATAAAATGGAACAGGAAAACGACGAAATCGATTTTTCCGAATGCATCAATTCTCCCAGATCGGGCGTTTGCGGCTATGATGGTCCTGCAGATGACATTCCGTTTATGCCGCACACTCCATCAAAGCGCAAGAAACATACGAACAAAAGAAAAAATATTGTAAGCCGTGATTCAGATGATGCTCTTAAGCTTATGGACGGTTTGTTAGAAGGAAAAAAAATAATTGATGCTGAGGATGTCAAACAAATTTTCAGCGGTTTTTTTGCACAATGGCTGAAAAACAGAACGAGCGATACTCTCTTTGATATACCCCTGCAAAAAAATACCGAACGAACTTTTTCAGGCTGCCTGAACCTGTTAAAAAAGGATGCATTGTCTCTAATCAGAAAAAAATTGTCGATTCAGAGCGCCTCCACTCTTAAAAAGCAAGAGCTGGCCGAATGTATTGAAAACCATATACGTGAAAACTTCCGCGAAATACTGGAATATATGCCTTACGAAGATTTTCGCATACTTCAGAATATATCACAGGAAGAACCCTGCATTATCCATGTTTCCGATGAAACATCCTTTGAAGCCATGGACTATCTTCTTGAGATGGGGCTCATTTTCGCACTTGAACAACCCCTGGATGAATATGAGCTATTTTTCCCGCTAAAAGCGGACTTCCTTCAAATCGTCGCAGAATCTGAGTTTTTGAAAAAAAGAGAACTCACCAGGCAAATGGAGAGATGTATTCTATCGGTCTTTTTTTACTGGGGTGTTGCTGAACTTGAAAAAATTGTGAATGAATCCGCACGTCTTTTGCATGTATCCGCTGATGATGCTTTTGTTGAGAGTTCTCACAAGATAATATCCTATATGGATTTGGTAGAATATGAAGTGATTGGCCATACCCGGTATTATTATGTCTTTTCAGACCAACCTGCCGCGCAGATTATCAGCAATACCTGGCAGAAATCGGAATACCCGGCTCTTTCCATGGATATGATACCTGAAGAATCAGGTCTGGTTGGCTTAATTAGTCATCATATACATTTCAGGCTTATGTATGAATTGCTATATGAATTGTCTTTGGAGGACTCAATAGCCGATACAGACGAAGAACCGGATGAGGAGGATGAGGAAATTTGTCGTGAGGAAGCTTTTTGTGCCATGTCTTCTTTGGTTGAAACGATTACTAATGCAAAACCGGAAATAACGGCCGAGCAATTGTTCAAAGAGCTTGATCTTCCCGACTATTTCTGGGAGCAGAAGGATTTCGCATCTTTTTTCCATGACCTGAAAGACCATGCGCCTAATTATTGGATTAAAGGCAACACGATTTCGGGCAATATATATTTTGCAAACGAGGAAGAGTATAAACGGTTAATAAGGCCTCAGTTACCACAGGATACAATTGGAAACAATCCTATCCAATCGGCTGCCAGTCGATGGAAGGTAGGCAGGAACGATCCCTGTCCATGTGGCAGCGGGAAAAAATATAAAAAGTGCTGCCTTAATAAGGTGGAATCAAATTGAACCTGTTCAATCTTAAGCCAGCTTAGAACAGACATAGTTAGTAAATTGCTGATGAAAAGCATCACAAAAATGTATCAGCTCGTTGGCGGCAGGTACGCTGGCATTGGCAAGAAAACGCGCATGGGAAATAAGCATATCCCATGCGGTTTCTGTAATTTTTACTGTATAAGGCTTACTCTTTTCCTGCATCGGAAACCTCCATGACAGCCTTGCGCATGGCTGAGGCTGTTTCCTTTTACGGAATAGGTACACCCTTTTTGAGTATCGAAGAAATAATGCAAAAATTATGTGCAATTGAAATAGAAAACAATGTCAGGCTCCTTTATGCCGTTGAATCTGGCAGCATAGGCTGAGGATTCGCATCCAAAGGCTAGGCGTGGGTTCTACTACAAACTTTCCTGCAGAATTTTTAAATACATATCTAAACGCTCATTAACATATCTTGCAAATAATTTTTCCATAGCAGAAAGATTATGTTTTATTTGATACTCATCGAAAGCATTGTAATAAGCAATACGGTCGGTAAATTTGATGTTAATAGTGGGAAAGCCAGCTTTCATCAATTCCATATTTACAAGCAGACGTCCTGTTCTACCGTTTCCGTCAATGAAAGGATGGATACCTTCAAATTCAAGGTGGAAACGAGCTAGCTTTGTTACAATATGCTCCGTGCTTTCAGCAAAGTCAATTAATAGCTGCTCCATCTTAGGCTGAATCAAATACGGCTGCACAGGTTCATGCTGCGCAGCCATAATACGAACAGGAACACGGCGGTATACACCACGGTCATCCTTCTTATCTGCAAGTACCAGATAATGTACCTGTTTAATGATGCTTTCACTCATCGGAACTTTATCCTTTACCAATTCACTAACGAATTCAAAAGCTTCTTTGTGCCCAACTGCCTCCATATGATCTTTCAATGGTTTTTGGTCAATAGTAAGCCCTCTCAGAACCAAATCAGTTTCACGAAGCGTCAGCGTATTGCCCTCAATCGCATTGGAATTGTAAGTGTATTCTACAACAAACTGCTCTCTAAGTCGTTCAGCTTCACCCTCTGTCAAAGGACGTCTGGTTCCCAGCTCCTTCATTTTTCGGTCAATTATCTCCAGAAGACTTTCGGTAGATTTATATCTTCCATCGGTCGGTTTCATTGCATCCAGAGGAATTTTCCAGCCCCGCCCCTCTTGGTAGGCACCGGGAATTCTGCCTTCAGAACAAAGCACTCTAATTCTTCTACCCGAGATACCCCATTTTTCCGCGGCTTGCTTTACACTCATAAACATATAAACCCCTCCGTTCCATAGCATTATACCAAGTTATCGGAATAGTATCAACGAGTTCGGAATAATATTTTAGTAATTACCGGAATAACATAAAGGTTTTGTACCCTCCTCTTTGCCTTTTCCGTTCACATCGATGACAAAGCTTGGGTTTTTACTTGATGTTGAGATGGAGGGGGAAAGTACAATTGACAACAGGATTAAATTCGCATTAACTGCGCCTCGGGACATTGGTGGGATGCAATTAGCGTGGTACAAACTTTTACTATTTATATCTTGAAATTTGGTCAGAGCTATGTTTGTGAAGTACTCAATGATCATAGCGATTTAAGTCTCCGTTTTCCTGTCCTCTGCCGCTAGTAGTGCCATATACTCTGCTGGCGTCCTTTGATAATAACGCTTGAACACAGTGGAAAAGTGCTTATCCGAAATAAATCCTACTCTCTCCGAAATTTGGTATATTCGCATGTCGGGTCGTGCTCTCATGAGCGCTACCGCTCTTTCCATCCGAATATGAGTAAGATACTTGGAATAGGACTGCCCTATCATTTTGTGAAAAATTTCGCTAAGATAATTTGACGATATACCTAAATGCTCAGCTAAAATATCAAGGCTAATTGTGTCATTATAGTGTGCATGTATGTAATCGACTGCGGCCTCTACCAACGTGTTTCTTGCGATAGGAACAGATTCAGCGAGCTGTGGGGGCTCGACAGTACGCGAGGATGACTGCATATCCAACTCATCGGCAATATTGTTTATGGTTTCAGCGATTTTATGGTCATTGAGTGGTTTAAGTAGATAGTCTCGCACCCCGCAGCGCAATGCTTCCCTCGCATAATCAAACTCATCGAATCCGGATACAATTATAATCCTGGTCATGGGTGCCATTCGGCGTATGTATTTTGCAAGCTCAAGACCGTCCATGTCGGGCATCTTTATATCAGTGATGACAAGGTCAACGGCCTTTTGAGATAGAAACTCGACCGCCTGTACGCCATCCTCTGCGCTACAAGCCACAACCCAACGGGGTGAGATGTGGTGTAGGTTTTTCGCTAAGTATTGCCGCATTAACAATTCGTCATCCACAATCATTGCACTATAGGGCATCATAAATCGCTCCTCTCTATGTGGCGATTTCACTCGGTAGACGTAACGTACAGGTAACGCCACATTGATCGTTTGAATCAATATGCAGGCCATATGTCACACCGTATTTGAGTTGTATTCGACGATTGACATTGACAAGACCAACCCCCGATTCAGCCAGCATTTCGCGTTCGTCATCACCGCTTTTAAGTCTAAAACGTATATCTGCAAGTTTGATTGGATGGATACGCGGGCCATCATTTTTTACTACAATAAGTAAGTAATCTTTCTCGACTTCAGCGCAGATTTGGATAACAGACCGTCCTCTCTTGTGTTCAACGCCGTGTATAACTGCGTTTTCAACTAGCGGCTGAATACATAATGCAGGTATCATAACATGATTCCATTTCTCATCGATGGATATCGTATATTTCAGCCGATCCCCTAATCGACTTTGTAGAAGAGATAGATATGCTCTGATAATTTTCAGCTCTTCCTCAATCATGATATCGCGATCGGTATTTATTACGCTGCGAAGCAACGCAGAGAAGTGATCAATATCAATAATGGCCTTTTCATTTTGACCACTCTTAATCTGTAAGCTGATGGTGTTGAGCGTATTATATAAAAAGTGCGGACGGATTTGGCTGCATAGCGCGTTGTACTGTGCCTTTTTTTGTAAATATCGTGCCTCATAGACCTCTCTGGCCAATCTAGTATTTGTTTGCATAGAAGTTTCAATAGCTTGCAGCATATCATCAAAGGAGTCGCCAAGATATCCAATTTCGTCTTGTCGGTCGAGCTTCGCGCGCACGGACAGATCGCCACTCTGAACAGTGCGCATTAGATTCACCATTTGCAAAAAAGGCTTTGTGATGAATTGGACGAAAACAAACAAAACGACGATATTCATTACCATAAACGCGGATGCAATTACCAGGGACTCGTTGCGGGTTTTGCGGGAACTCAAATTCAACGCGCTCTCTGCATGAATGGCGGCTATCTTCCAATTGACGGTGTCAAGCATATAGGTATTAAGTAAATATCTTTTCGCATCTATCGTTTTCAAGGTCGATGTCTTTAGATCATATACGACACGGAAAATATGTTCATCTAGTTCCATACCACGCATCCGATTGTTTTCATATATCACATGAGAATCGCTGTCCACGATGGCAAGTGCCGCACCATCACCCAACTGTACCTGGTCGCAGATATCCCTAATTCCGCTGTAATTTGCATCGACCTTCATCACTCCAATCACACGATTGTTCTCATCTAAACTACGAATGCTTTGCACTATAGAAAAAATCTGTGTACCTTGTCTGTCAAAGACCGGTTCCGTATGAACCGGCAATATAATCCTTGAAGTGGATTGCTGTGCCTGGATATACCAATCGGCATACTGATATTCGCTCAGTCCATCCATTTCATAGGGAGTTTTGATGCTGGCATAATATCCTGCGGGTGTAAAAATATATACCCGTAGGATGTCCTTGCGTGGGATAAGCATCATTGAATCCAAAAAGCTCTCGATGATACGGCGAGATTTTAATTGGCGGTCTTCATCCGTTTGAGGATTTTCCAATTCGCTCAAGACGGCAGTATTATAGTATGGTGTTAGGCTCAATCGATATAGTTCGTCGAGGTATGTGTCGATATTGAGCCCAACTTGTTCCAGCAGCTGCTGTGTCCGAACCTCTGCCTGCTCATACAGGTATTTGGAACTGCGCTTGTAACTTAGCAAGGTGACAGAGCAAACGGTCAAAACTATCAGCAGACTCAAAATAATCAAAAGCTTATTTCTGAGACTCCAATCACGAAAGTGACGAAGCTTGTGGATGGACCATCGTCTCACAGTGCAGCCCTCCCTGTAAGAATTTCTCTTTTTATTATAACAGACTACGTCCATGATGAAAATGATAGGTATTAAGCTCCCCCCTTTTTCTGTGGGTGCGACCTGTGGGCGCCCGAAATCACTTCCAAATCGTCTGCATATCAACAAAGAAGATGGTTTTAGCACCTTTTACGTACAACCACCGGCCGCACCTACAAACTGAAGATTTCAAAACAGTAGTCGTTATAACTGTTGCAGCGCAATGGCTTGTGAGGTTTCAACGTGAAGGAATGGAGAAAGTCAAATTATCGTAAAAATGCGAACCAATATCTGAAGTACTGGGAGTGTTATCATCGCTTTATCGGTGATAGACTGAAATCAGATAAGCTATCGAGAACCAAATAAAAATAAATAGGAGGGTTCCAAATGAGAAAGCACATTATGATTTTCCTTATCACTTTATGTTTGCTCGTTTCATGTATGGCTGGGTGTGGATTAAGCTACAATAGCAACGACACATCCGGGAATGTCAGCGGAACGCCAAATGAAGGTAACACCAAATCCGATAAGGTAAAACTCAAGTTTTTCACAGGTAAGATTGAAACCATTGACATCATCAACGAAATCATCAACGACTTTAATGCATCGCAAAATCGAATCACCGTTGAACAGGAGTATCAGAAGGATGCCAGCAACATAATCAAGATTAAGTTCGCATCCGCTGACATACCTGATATCATGACAACCTACGAGCAGGGTTTTGTCGACGATGGTAAGTTCCTTGACCTGTCCAATTGTTCACAGTGGTGGGATCGATTGCTGCCGTCTATGAAAGAATCCTGCACCGACGTCAAAACCGGCAAGCAGTACCGCGTATGCACCAACATGACTATGGCTGGGTTCTTTTACAACAAAGACATTTTCAGCGGGTTGAACTTGGAAACCGCGAACACATGGGATGAGTTTACGAGTAATTTGGAAACCATCAAGGAACAAATGCCGGATGTAACACCATGGTTTATTTTTGGCAAAGAGGCGTGGCATTTGGGTCATCTTATCGAGTTCATTCCGCACGGCTACATAAAGCAATCGCTTGGTGCTGTTGAGGCAAAAAAAGCTATGCTTAACAACGACAAGGCTAAACTGAATTTTGGAGCGCCCGACGGAGCCATGGCCGTGTTCGCTCAAAACATGATTGACCTCAAAAATAAAGGATACATAAATAGTGATGTGTTGACCGCTGTCAGCGATAATTGTGTGCAGGATTTTGCATCCGGCAAAGCCGCCATGCTGAGCAACGGAATGTGGGTGTTATCCAGTTTATTGGAAGCCAATCCCGATATGGAGAACAAGATTGGCTTTGCTCCCTATCCGGCCTACATGCCGGGCTCAAAACCGGTCGTCCTGAGCGCTGAGGATTCTGGTTACTCTATTTCCGCGACAACGCCTTATCAAGAAGAGTGCATCGCGTTTCTCGATTTTCTCTTTCTAGCAGACAACCAAAAAAAATATGCGGAAGGCTGCAAGGCTCCAAGCGCTTTCAAGGATGTGACGGCTGAGTGGGCACCTGCAGCCATAGTAAGTGAAGTGGAATCCGCCTTAAAGAACGCAGTTAACATCGGTTTTACCAATGAAAAACCTGCCGGTTTTTCTGGAGATGATATGGGCCGTATGTTGCAAGACGTGTTAGTTGGGAGTTATACCGCAGAATCTTTCGCGTCTGCATATGAAAAAACCTGGGATGAAGGAATGAAATAATCCCCTTGCCATAATACTTAACGAACGGATGCGGATGACCATGCCTGCGTCCTTTCGTTTTCAAAGGTTGTGACTAGTATGAGACAATCAAAAATCGGCCTTCATACGTTTATGGCCGTTCCTGCGTTGGTATTGTTCACCCTGTTTTTCCTGTTGCCACTTGCGCAGGGAATTGGTATGAGCTTTACCGACTGGGACGGTCTCCGAACTCCAAATTTTGTTGGATTGCAAAACTTTTTTAACTTTTTTAAGGACACACGCGCACTTAACGATATAAAAACAACAGTACTGTTCGCCTTGGGAAGCGCCTCACTGCTTAATTTGGTAGGATTAGTGTATGCCTTGATAATGGACGGTAAATTTCGAGGTAAAGGATTGGCTCGAGTTATCATATATTTACCAGCGGTAATCAGTCCGCTCATCATGGGATACATTTGGTATTTCTTACTCCAGCCCGGCCGTGGCTTTTTGTCAATTGCCATCAAACAATTGGGACACTCTGAGGGGCTGACCAATTGGATGAATACATATTGTCTGCAGATGTTAATTCTAGTGTTAGTTAATGTTTGGCAATATACCGGTATGGCAATGGTAATTTATTTGGCTGGCTTACAGGGGATACCAAAAGAACTGTATGAATCGGCAAAAATTGACGGTGCAGGATATGGGGGTCAATTAAGGTATGTGACACTTCCACTGTTACTTCCGTCAATCCGCGTAAACATCGTTACAAATATCATTGGTTCGCTGGCGGTATTCGATGTTATTATGGCATTGACTGATGGCGGACCGGGATACGCTACCGAAAGCCTGAGTATTTACATCATGCGTATGTGTTATGGAGCCAAAACTGGATATTCAACCGCTGTTGCTATGATTATGTTTTTAATCATTTTGGTACCGGTTGTCATATCCATGAGACTAACACGGGAAAGGAAATAAATGAATGCGTATAGCTGCAAAGATATCTAAATACACTTCTATTATATTGATTTGTTCCCTCAGCCTAATCCCGTTTTACATCCTGCTGGTACTATCACTGAACCGTCCTGGTCGTATTCATTCAGAAGGTAACATTTTTATGCCCGATTTTTATTTGCAGAACTATATCGATGGTTGGCAAAAATCACACATTGGATCGGCCATTATCAACTCCGCAGTAATCACCTTTCTAGCGCTGTTTATTATCATCACGTTCGGATCCATGGCTGCTTATACTATCGCACGGTTTAATAACAAGGTAAATAAAGCTATTTTTTGGATGTTTCTCTGTAGCATGATGATCCCAGGCATCATCAACACAGTGCCCTTATACACGCTAATGATCCGTTTGAATGCAATCAATACCTTGTGGGGGATGGCACTAGTCTGTGCTGCCAATGCATTACCATTTACAGTTTTTATCTTCACCGGATTTATACGATCTCTGCCACGAGAAATCGACGAAGCTGCCATCATTGATGGATGCTCTTTATTTACGACTTTTTGGCTGATAAACTTTCCACTACTCAAACCAGCGATGGCCGCCGTAGTAATTATTAATGGTTTCGGTATCTGGAACAACTACGCCCAAGCGGTATTCTTCCTTCAAGAGCGAAGCAAGCACAACATTCCGCAAGCACTGTCGGTGTATTTCCAGCAATTCGCGGGCGCGAAGTGGCACCTTATGGCAGCAACCGCAGTTATTGCCGTGATACCGGTAGTCGGAGCATTTCTTGTGTTTCAAAAGAGTCTGATGAAAGGACTAACAGACGGGGCATTGAAAGGATGAGAACCATGATGGATTTTTACCCAAACAAGGCACAATACCGATCAGGTGAACCGGTACAACTGTTGTTTGAGCACGATGGGTGCTATACAGGTTGCGAGGCGGAACTGCGTATTTATCATCTTAACCAGGAGATCACGCAACTGACGGTTATTGTAGAAACTGACCCGTGTGTTGTGACGCTATCACCATTTGACACACAGTATTCTGCATATGGCGCACAATTAGCTGTCACTACGACGGACGGTGTGGTATTTTTGACAACAGCATTTGACGTCACAAAAACACCCGGCTATCCGATACGCTACGGCTTTTTAAGCGATTTCGATGAAAAAAGTCGTGGGGTCGATGATGTAGAGACAATGGCGAAATACCACATTAACGCCGTGCAGTTTTACGACTGGTCGTGGCGTCACGATAAACTCGTAGCTGATACAACAGAGTATACCGACATGATGGGGCGGTCAGTCAATCTTTCGGTAGTAAAGGAAAAAATTTCGGCCTGTCACCAATATGGCATGGCAGCATTGGGTTATGGTGCAGTATACGCAGCTTCACTGCCGTTCTATCAAAAGCATCCTGAGTGGGGTTTGTATTCCACTACTCGAGACCCACTAACGTTCATTGATATATTCTACATAATGAATATTGCCGCCGACTGCCCATGGCGCGAGCATATCATCACCCAATATACGCAAGCGGTTTGTAAGGTTGGATTCGATGGAATTCACATGGATACATATGGATTTCCTAAAACGGCACTAAACTTTGAGGGAAAACCGGTTCGTCTTGCTGAACATTTCGTTTCCCTGATAGAAGACACGAGGCACGCGTTAGAATCTCCAGGGAAGGATATCTTTCTGATATTCAACAATGTCGGAAATTGGCCGGTGCATTCGGTGGCAAGGACACCTCAAGATGCCATCTACATTGAGGTTTGGGAGCCCTACTCCCGATACGCTCATCTTCGACAGATTATTCTGGAAGCAAAACGTTCCTGCCAAAACCAAAAAACCGTTGTTTTGGCTGCATATCTTGCACCCTTTCGAGAGGATACACCGGAGCGTTCGGTAAACGCAGCCCGTTTGTTGCTAGCTGCAACAGCAGCAAATGGAGCGACCAATTTGCTGCTGGGTGAAAAAAATGCAGTGCTGACGCAGGGGTATTATGTTGATCACTCCATTTTGGAGGATGCGCATGCAGTCCTACTCCGCCACTATTATGATTTTATCGTGCGTTATGGTGAGCTACTCTTCGATCCAATACTTGAAGATGTCAGTTTCACTCATATCGGCGGGGATAATGTAGAATACCAATGTATTGATTGTTCATGGAGTCCCGATGGTCAACCGGATACGATTTGGTTAACAATCAGGGAAAGCATCGATTGCAAAACCATTCATATGATTAACCTGCACGGTGTGGATGATGCTTGGAATAACGGCAAAGCGAATCCCACGCCCTGCCATGACATCCATTTTCGTATTTTGGTGGATCGAGAACCTACATCTGTTTGGACCGCTTCTCCCGATGACGGGGGTAAGGCGATACCCGTCTCGTACGTGTTCGAAAAATCAAAACGTGGATTTGTAGTTTCAATAACGATTGACACTCTCGACTGCTGGCGTATGTTAACAGTAACGCTTGTCTAGTTAAGAATATCTTTTATTTCTCAAGCGTTTATTCTTCAATTATTCATTCATAAATACCCAATGGTTTGATATAATGAGTGACACATGGTGAGAGGACTGAGCTGCCTTACAAAACATACCAGCAGCATGTCAATGCACATAGCACAAAACACAAGGCAGTATGTCTATGAATAAGGAGAGGTAAGATAATGGCAAAATGGTGGAAAGAAGCGGTCGTTTACCAAATTTACCCGCGCAGCTTTTGCGACACAAACGGTGATGGTATCGGCGATATTCCTGGAATTATTTCGAAACTAGACTATTTAAAAGCGCTTGGGATTGACGTCATTTGGCTCAGCCCGATTTATGGATCACCCAATGTGGATGGCGGGTACGACATAAGCGATTATCGCGCTATCGCACCTGAATATGGACTTATGGAAGACTTTGAACAATTACTGCACGAGGCCCATATGCGTAAAATTCGAATCATTATGGATTTGGTAGTAAACCACACTTCGGATCAGCACGAATGGTTTATACAATCAAGAAGCGACAGGGAGAATCCTAAACGTGACTTGTATATATGGCGCGATAGTTTTGAAGAGCAGGAACCAATCCGCATGGAAAGCGTATTCTAAGGTTCCGCTTGGGCGTTCGAACCATTATCAGAGCAGTATTATTT
>JAAYKJ010000177.1 GCA_012522505.1 Clostridiaceae bacterium | reverse complement strand
TATGGTGCACTGATGCGTTTCTACTACGGGAGAGGCTTTTATGTAGACTCTGTCACTCATGACAGGGGCTATCCGCGGGCAAGGTTGGTGAAAGAGTATACCATCACCGACTGACCGCTGACACTTAAAAAAGTAATTTGGCTGAATAATAAATTACCGCAACCTTATTTTGTCATGCTCTCCGCAATATTTGTTAGCTTATTTTTCTTTCCACCATCGCTGCAATCTCCCAAAAACCTCATTAAGCCTTCGACCTTAGAATCTCTGACGAATTCATTTTTCTCAGTTTCTGCCTCGGTCAACACCTTTAGCAGCTCATCATAATACTTCTCCAGTATATCATCGCACTGCCTTATTATTTCCGGACTATCTGCCTCTACCACGGTCAACCCTGACTCATCAACATTATATTCCGACACAAATTTCTCCAGTTCTTCATCCCATATAAACTCCACATGCTTATTCGTGTTTATGCAAACCCTGCCATATTCATCTGCAATATCAAGATTCAATGGATATATTTTTGTAATTGTATAATCAACTGAAACCATCATTTTTCCATTGGTTTCAATGTTTATAGTGTCAGCGCTGACAGAATACCCACCAAATAAATAATTCTCGATATGCTCATCATAGGGAAAGCTTAAAACAAGTTTTTTACCTTCACTCGTTAACTCATACCAGTCTTGATAATACCTGGCTTCACCCGTTCCATATCCCCTGCAGCTGTTTCCTACTATCCATAAATGATCACCCCAGGATTCCATGCGGTATTCTGTACCTGCTGACCTTCCGCCAAAGCTGATGTAATCGATAAAGTCCCAGGATTGGCCATTTCCTCCTTTGAATACATGCAACCTGATATTATAGGGATTACTGAGGGCCACTACTGTACACATTTCTCCACCTTCGCCAAGCTTCTGTCTGGTAATTTCAATCTTATCTGGCGGTTTTCCTGACCACCTCTCGATACCAAGATTTTTGCACACATACTCCATATAGGAAGGTTTATTCTCTTCATAGAATTTTTTATTCTCTTCGTATAACTTTTTGATGTCGTCAGGGGTTAAGTCTTTTAAAATGCTTCTGTTGCCTTCGAAAATGTTATCAAATTTTGTATTAAATTCCCTGTCGGCTTCTATTTCGAATATCATTGAATTCGTAATCAGCTTATATGTACCAGGCTTGTCAGAGTTGGCGGCAAGAGTAGCAATATATGTTTTCGCACACTGCCTGTTGCTGTTTTCAGATTTTATTTCCAGATAGGTTTCACTGGTATCAAACTCAATCGATATACATCTGCAGTCTGCTTTTGATTTTTCTGCCTCAGCCTCCATTTCTTCATTGTCGAACAGTCTCCTGACATTCAGAATGTTAAATTCGTTATTGGCAAAGGAACGATAAAACAACTCGTATATCTGCTCAATGGTTTCATAAGTATTGACCTTGCTTCTTCCCTTATCCACTAATTCCAGATAATATATGTTATCTGGAATGCTTATGACAGCCGGATATTGTATGTAAACAGGATCAATAACCATTCCTTCAAAATACTTTCTCACATAGCCAGATATCCACTGGCTGGCATTATAACTCCCTTTCTTAATGAGCCTTCCATTTATCGTTATATCACTATCGAAAGTCACCTCTGAACCATATGTGGTCATCGTGGCTGCTATATTGTCATCCGCACCAAACAGTTCAACCTGGTAGTCACTATCCCATTTGCTGTCGGTTTGAGAAAAAGTCTGTCCGGCAAGCAAAGCACAGAATTCACTAATAAAACTGCCATCCGTATACTCAGCTTCGCTACCGTCATACAAATTTTTTATTCGAATCTTCGAAATCTGCATAAGATCGGGCTGAATGGCATTATTTGCGTTCCCGTGGTTTATAGCGGACTTACCGGAGTCATCAGACTGGGTGTCACTACTATTAACCCTGTCATTATTGCAGGCCGCCAAAAACAATAATATTAAAAGTATTGGTATCAATGTCTTTTTCATATGAAGCTCCTAATATCAAATTTCGGTGAGTCGTACCAATCGATTGTTTTATATCTCATCATCACCATATTAGAACTGAAATTATCTTACTGGCTATTCTCTCCAAAAAATTACCTTTTTTATTGATTCACATTTTTCTGCAATTGTGATGCATTATATAAAGCTGACTTAGTTTATTTAAACTTTTTCCGCATAACATATTTGTTGTCAAATTCATAACAAATTGCAAAACCTAATTTTTCATACAATTTAACGGGCCCCATAAAGTCTTCCTCTGTGTTTATAAATTCTTTGTTAGGGTATGCCTCCACATAATCAAATCCGTCATTCTTCGCATCCTCGCAAACTCTGCACAATAATAGCTCCGCAATACCTTTACCCCTCATTTCTGTTGCAATTGCAAAGCAGAATACAGATTTTACTTTTATGCCTGGTGAAGATTCGTCTTTATCAACTGATTGCATAAACATATGCCATGAAATGCATTCGAAACAATCTGATTTCGTATTTGCATTGCACCACCCAATAACCTTGTTATCACAAAATGCGAGATATCCTTGAATATTATTTCCTTTTACATATTCAATGGCAATCTCTCTTCTTTTCTCAGCAGTAGAAAAGTCTTTGTTTTTATAGTCATCGTTACACCAACACACACAATAACATCTATGTTCGTCTTTATTAGTGGAGTGTGGCGTAGTATCAAAAAAGTGTACATAATCCTCTACTAGTTCTGGTGTCAACTTGCGAATTTCAATATTCATAATAAAACCCCACTCAAATTCTATTCGTAATTTTCTAGCAAACTGTACCATTACCTTTATTTTACACCATGTAATTCGTAAAAGCACCAACTTTTTTAGCTCACAGTAAAAGGGATGAATTAAGTTCTAAGAAAGACCGATCTCAACGATCGCAAGCACTCATGAATTTAGATTGTAGAAATTTCACACTGTCGCATCGACAGTGGATTCCAAAAAGAGCGAAAACGCAGCATGCGCCCCGCTTAAAAAGGTGGGGCGCATGTTATCTAATGCTATTTATATTCTTCATTCTGATACAGAACAGAAGCTGCCTTCAGTCTACAGCATCTGCATGGTTTCCAACGCTTTCGCCGCGATATTTTCAGCGGTTAATCCGTATAACTTCAGAAGCTCATATGGGTTTCCGGATTTCCCGAACTTATCTTCAATGCCAACCATTTTTATCGGAACAGGGTATTCGCTGCATACAACTTCCGCTACAGCACTGCCCAGACCACCCATGACCGTATGCTCTTCTGCAGTGACAATGCATCCGGTTTCTTTTGCAGCCTTCAGGATAATGTCCCTGTCGATGGGTTTGATGGTATGGATGTCGATCACCCTGGCGTTTATGCCATCTTCTTCAAGCTGTTTTGCAGCTTCCAGCGCATATTGCACCATCAGCCCGTTAGCAATGATACTAACGTCTGTACCGTCCTTCAGTAGAACTCCCTTGCCCAGCT
>JAAYKJ010000176.1 GCA_012522505.1 Clostridiaceae bacterium | reverse complement strand
TATGAAATTACCGGAAGCGATCGTTGGGAAAATGTTAAGCGAAGCTGAAACCGCAAAAATGAATCTTGTTACCCAGTCCATCGCTGAGATTCTGATTCCTGCCATGGAAGTCAAAGGTGAAGCGGCGCCACTTGACGAAGCACTTGTTCAAGGTGAAGAACCAGAGACCAACGTGCAAGGCAAAGAGGGAATCCTATTCGCCAACACGGAAGAGCAGGGTCAGCTTGAGTCCGGTATCAGGCACAAAGCAGACAGCGGTGAATTTGCAAGCAGCGAGGAAGCTTTAAAACAGGAGAATATGCATTTTATGCTTCATTCAGCATCTGATGCAACGACAGACATCAGTCCGCTTCCGAATCAGGAGACCGCTTTCACAGAGCCTGTTCGGGCACAGGCATATACAGGCCCGGAAGTTACACGGCAAATCATTGAAAAAGCTGAAACAATGATCAGCGAAGACAAGACAGAGATGATCATGCAGTTAAAACCGGACAGTCTGGGGAAGATTTCCTTGAAAATTATTCATGAACGCGGTGAAATCATAGCAAAGTTTGCAGCTGAGAATGAACAGGTGAAAGCTGTATTGGAAAACAATATGCAACTTTTAAGGGATTCACTGCAAAAAAGCGGAATTACTGTCCAAACATTGGAGGTATCTGTCGGGCAGCAGGGTCAGCAACAACAGGAAGGCTGGGACCGAAGACAGGCAGAGAAGACGGGTTATTATCAGGTGCTCCCGGGAATCAATCCGGAAAAAGCAGAAAAGCCCGTATATCTGTACGGAAATTCTGGTATGGATGATTTTCGGAATGGAGAATCGAAGATCAACCTTACAGCGTAAACAAGGGAGGTGAATGCAATGGCACAGGTAAGTTCGGTTACCAATAACGCAATTGATGAGATCATCAAAGCACAGGAAGCCTCAAAATCCGATCGCAATGTCAGCAATGAGCTTGGAAAGGATGATTTCCTGAAGCTTTTGATCACACAGCTGCAGCACCAGGATCCATTACAACCAATGGAGGATCAAGATTTTATCGCTCAGATCGCACAATTCAGTTCCCTGGAACAAATGCAGAATCTGAACAACTCTTTTTCTTATTCCATGGGTTTTTCGTTAATGGGTAAATACATATCAGCTGCCGTAACCAATGAAAAAACCGGCGAAATCCGGATTGTTGATGGTGAGGTATCTGCGGTGCATTCAAAATCTGGTGTAGTATACCTTGTCGTTGATGGACAGGATGTACCTCTTGACAAAATTTCTCATGTATCCGAAACTCCTCTTGAATATCAGGGCATGGAGATTGAGAAGTACAATAGTCTGATTGGGTTGCTAAGTACTGTGAAGACAGCCCTGACCGAAGATGGAGAGCTCTATTCCATGGAAGGTATTATTGCGCAGATTCAAAAGGGCTCGGATGGGATAAATGCTATTCTGGATGAGGTCATACTCAGTGTAACCGACATTAAGAAGGATGCATTCGAAAGCATTGAAGAATATTTGGAAGCGATGAAGGGCAAGCAGGTTCAACTCAGGGCAAAGGATCAAAAGACAGGCAAGGCCGTGGATATTACAGGAGTGCTTCGGGACGGTGCGAAGGATGAGGAAAGGGGATGCTATCATGTGATCCTGGACAATGTGAAAGTGCCCGTCCAAGACATTGTATCCACCAGAAAGGTGGATCTGATATCCACAGAGCAGCAGCTTTTGAATGAAATACTGAAAACCCTGAAGCAGTTGGATGAAAGATTGAATGGGTTAACCGAATCGACCGAAGAAACCGAAGAAACCGAAGAAACAGAAGCGTCTGAAGGAATTGAGGAAACAGAGCCAAGCGAAGCAGGAACTGCTGAAGGAGCCGGGGAAACAGAAACCGAACCATCCGAAACCGGAGGTGACGGAGGATGATCTACAACAACCCGATTCCAAGGATACCACACGTAAAAAACACCGGTGAAACACATAACAGGCAAAACGTACAACAAGCCGGCAGTTTTGCGAAAATCCTTCAAGACAAACTTAACCAGGATGTAAAAATTTCCAAACATGCACAGATGCGTATGGAAATGCGGAATGTAAACCTTACCCAGACACAGCGGCAAAAGCTATCAGATGCCATCGACAAAGCACAGGACAAAGGGGTTAAGGATACCCTGATCGTCATGGAACGGATGGCCTTTGTCGTAAACGTGAAAAACAGAACCGTCATAACTGCCATGAATAGCGCAGAAATGCGGGAAAATGTTTTTACCAATATTGATGGAGCTGTTTTTACGGATTGAACCGGTAAGGCAAACCATTAAGCTTTCAAAACTGAATAACCGATATATGGATTAAGGGTTTTATTCAGCCGGACCCGACCGGGAGGCTGACCGTTTCGGAATGATAGAAGAAACGGAGAACCGAGGAGGGATATTTACTATGATGAGATCCATGTTTTCAAGCGTTTCTGGCTTGAAATCACATCAGACAAAAATGGACGTCATCGGCAACAATATCGCGAATGTAAATACGGTGGGTTACAAAGCCAGCCGTACCACATTTGCTGAAGTATTTGCCCAGACATTATCAGGGGCAGGTTCGCCGGATGCAAATTCAGGCAAAGGGGGTACAAACCCGATGCAGATAGGGCTTGGTATGAATGTCAATGCGGTTGACACACTCATGAGCCGTGGTAGTCTGCAACGGACAGACAGCCCCACCGATCTGTCCATTGAAGGTGAAGGTTTTTTCATTGTCCGTAGTGGATTTGAGGGAACACCGATGTTTACCCGTGCTGGTAATTTTTCCATTGACAAGCTGGGAAACCTGGTTACTTCCGAAGGATTGAATCTGCTGGGATGGCAAAAATATTCGATGGACAGTGACGGGAATTACATATTCGATACACAGGAGGAAATCAAGCCGTTGAACCTCTATGAGGACGAATACAATCTTAACAAGCGGATCATCGCAGCGAAGGCGACAACGCAGGCAGTGCTGTCCGGAAACCTGGATGCAACGGTTTCTCCGGTAGGAGGATATGACGATGGCTCTGGCGTTGATCACAGCATAAACGGGGCTGCTATTGATACGATTCCCGACTCATTGGATTCATCAGGTGAGAACAATGAGGATGGCATACCCGATGACGGAAACGCCAATAGCGATCCACATTTCATTGTACCGTTAACGGTATACGACAAGCTTGGAAACGAATACAAGCTGAATGTGAGGTTCTGGAAGAATTTCACGGATTCAACCAGCGCTGAGGGACCGGAGACCTCATGGTATTATTCTGTGGCAGGAGAGGGCGATACCTCATTTGGAGATGGAGCTACAGGATTTATTAAATTTGACAGCGACGGAAAAATTATTAAGGACGATGCGAATTTCGGGGTTAAAGAAACGATCCAGGTTATTCCCAGTGCAATTACAGGAACGGATTCCTTTGAATTCGAACTGAACTTTGAAAAGTTGTCCATGTATGCGGACGATAGTTCTGTGAAGCCCACCCAAGTGGACGGATACCCACCTGGAACGCTAACCTCATTCAACATTGGCAGTGACGGCATTCTTACTGGTGTATACAGCAATGGTCGTCAACAGCCTTTGGCTTTGGTGGGAATCGCTGTGTTTGACAACGCTGCGGGCTTGCAGAAGGCAGGAAGCAATCTGTTTCTGCCCACCTCCAACTCGGGGGATTTCACAAGGGCCTACAAGCCGGGCACCGAAGGTGCTGGTAGCCTGAATCCGGGTACATTGGAAATGTCAAATGTGGATCTGGCGCAGCAGTTTACCGAAATGATTGTAACTCAAAGAGGGTTTCAGGCAAACAGCCGTATCATGACAACAGCCGATGAGATCCTACAGGAACTGGCCAATATGAAGCGATAAGACTCTTAGGCTTACAGGGGATGCGAAAGGGCTGGAAACCGGCTAACGTCAATCCGGTACCGGTTTCCAGTCTGTTTATACAGGATAACAATTCTTACCAATATACATGTGTTTATGGGTTGGTGAATACAAGCATATGGTTACATATGTGTGCTAAGGGGTGAAGAAATGATCGAGGTTACAAGGTTGAATAAAAAGACGTTCCTACTGAATTGCGAATGGATAGAAACCGTTGAGGAAACACCTGATACAGTAATAACACTGACCAATGGTAAGAAGTATGTTGTATCTGAAAAAGTTGAAGAGGTTCTTCAAAAAGTGGTAGAATATAAGCAACGGGTGTTTAATCGTATCATTTTTGATGAATAAATTAGATGTGGGGTGTACCATTTGGAAGGGAAAGGCATATATACAATTTTGTTGGCGATTATCGCAGTGTTAACACTGTCGTTGGCAGTGTTGATCATCTTCCTGTTTATCTCGTATAACCCAAATCAGCAGCAAGCAGCCAATATATCACCCGGTGCATCTATATCAGAACGCATTGTACCGGATGAAGAGATGCTGGAGTTCAAGCTATTCGGCGGAGAAGAGAAATTGTTTGCACTCAAGAGTGAACAGGAAAATCCAAATTCGTTGGTAATGGTATCCGTGACCATCAAGTGCGATGCTGGAGAAAGGCGTAGAAGAGAGAAGGATATCACAACCCGGGTAAATACTTATATTAGCGAAATGGAAGAAGCGGTTGGGGACTATTTCGCTGCAATGACGCTGACCGAAGCAAAAGAGTTGGAAACACGGTACAAGGCGCGGGATGATTTACTGGACACCTTTAATGAGATACTGAATGCCAACAAACAGGAAAAGGAAAAAGTCGTTTACAGGGTTACCCTGCAAATGTTCCCGCAATAAACAGGCTTTATGCCGAAGGAGGGACTAAAACCCGTGGGAGATATACTATCCCAAAATGAAATAGACGATTTACTGGCCCAACTCAGCACTGGCGAAATAAATGCACAGGATTATAGCAGGGAAACGATCGAAAAGAGGATCAAGAATCATGACTTTAAAAGGCCCAGCAAATTTGCGAAGGACCATTTAAGGACGATGCAGATCATCAATGAAAACTATGCCAGGTACATTACGAACTTTCTTTCTGGGTATCTCAGAACGCTGGTGCAAGTGGACGTGATCTCCATGGAAGCGCTGCAATACTCCGAATTTACAAACTCCATCGCTAATCCGGCAGTACTGGCAATTGTTAGTTTTAGTCCGCTACCGGGCAGTATTATTTTCGATTTTTCACCTGCCATCGCTTATGCACTTATTGAGAGAATACTCGGTGGCAAGGGAAGCAGTATTGAAAAAATACGCGGGTTTACTGAAATTGAGCTGGCAATTTTAATGCGTATTATTTCTCAGATGCTGACCTTTATGAGAGAGCCGTGGGAAAATGTTGCTCAGATAAGACCCTCGCTGGACAGAATTGAGACGAACGCCCAGTTCGCACAGATCATGAACCCAACCGAAATGGTTGCGCTGGTTACTTTTCAGGCGAAAGTTGGAGAAGTTGAAGGTCTGATGAACCTTTGTATACCACATATGGTTGTCGAGCCGGTGATGTCCAAACTGAGTACAAAGATATGGTTTTCGATGATTGAAAAGGGTACGACCGAAGAGACAAAAAAGGCTCTTCAGGTCAGGGTAGAAGATACAAAGGTTCCGATCATCGCGGTTCTGGGCAAGACAGAACTGACTGTGTCCGAGTTTTTGCAGCTTCAGGCGGGAGATGTCCTGGCTTTAAAAACCGCTGTTGACGGGGACATGGAAGTGATGGTCGGAAATTTACATAAGTTTAACGGAAAACCTGGTGTTAAGAATAAAAAGACAGCGGTAAAAATAACAGAGGTGATAAGAAGGGAGGAAGAGTAAATGGGTGACATGTTGTCACAAGCAGAAATTGATGCGTTGTTAAGCGGTGCATTAAGCGCCGAAGATGAACAACAAGCTTCCGAACCTGTTGATAATACGGTTTTGACACCGCACGAAATTGATGCCCTTGGGGAAATTGGAAATATAAGCATGGGAACATCAGCGACCACCCTATATACATTATTGGGCCAGAAGGTCACGATTACCACCCCAAAGGTTTCAGTTACTACGTGGGAGCAACTTTCGAAAGAGTATCCCCATCCTTATGTTGCCGTGAAAATACAATACACCAATGGCCTTACCGGAGACAATCTTATGATCTTGCAGGAGCAGGATGTTCAAATCATTACAGATCTAATGATGGGTGGAGACGGGAAGGTCGAGAAGGCAGCCGAACTGTCGGAAATGCATTTAAGCGCCATCAGTGAGGCTATGAATCAGATGATAGGCTCAGCGGCTACATCCTTGTCTTCTATGTTTGGCAAAAGAGTGGATATCTCTCCACCTGAATCACAATTAATTCAGTTTTCGAAGGACAGCGGCAGGATCCAGTTTGAGAATGAACATGAGATAGTAAAAGTCGAGTTTTCACTGACGGTTGGCAATTTGATTGACAGCTTAATTATGCAGCTGCTGCCTGTACCCTTTGCAAGAGAACTGGTTGAGAGCCTGTACAGGTCTGATGACGTTAAGGAAAAATCAAAGGAGATCATTCCACAGCAAAGGCCTGACACCCAGCCTGTTGCACCAGTACAGGAGTCAATTGGTGCCCAACAGCCTCAGCCCCAACAAACATACAATAGACCCCAACCCCAGCCGATGTACAACCAACAGGCTGCAGCCGCTTATGAACCAGCTATGCCGCCTCCGTCTCAGCCGTATTATAACCCGGTTAATGTACAACCTGCCCAGTTTCAGTCATTTGATGCTATGGCACCCATGCCTGACGCTCAGAATATCGGTCTGTTGATGGATGTTCCACTACAAATTACAGTGGAATTGGGCAGAACCAGCAAAAAGATCAGGGAAATTCTTGAATTTGGGCAAGGCTCTATTATCGAGCTGGACAAGCTTGCAGGAGAACCTGTGGATATTCTGGTGAATGGGAAGAATATTGCAAAAGGTGAGGTTGTCGTTATCGACGAAAGCTTTGGTGTGAGAATAACAGACATCATCCATCCATCAAAAAGGCTTTGATTTACATAACGAATCATTATATAATAGGATAGAAGCTGAACCTTTACAATAATTCACCCTACGTCAGTCAACCTGAAAAAATGGTTCAGATAACATCCACAATCGGGGTTCACAGGGTGTATTGCATGCATTAGTATTGTGAATAAGGAGAGGATTCAAAGTATGGCGACTATACTGATCGTTGATGATGCAGCTTTCATGAGAATGATGATCAAAGACATTCTTACGAAAAATGGCTATACGGTAACAGGAGAAGCGGAAAATGGAATAAAGGCTATCGAGAAATTCAAGGAACTGGAACCAGACCTGGTCATCATGGACATTACCATGCCAGAGATGGATGGTATACAAGCTGTGAAACAGATAAAGGAAATCAGCACTGAAGCAAAGATCATTATGTGTTCAGCCATGGGCCAGCAGGCTATGGTTATTGAATCAATTCAGGCCGGTGCCCGTGATTTTATTGTAAAACCGTTTCAGGCAGAAAGAGTGGTAGAAGCTGTAAAAAAAGTTGTCGGTTAAGAAAGGTATCCCATGCCGGAGATTATTCAATTAATCGGTTATATCCTTATTTTCGGTGCAATACTTTATCTCGCATATATTGCAGCGCGTCTTGTCGGAAAAAAAACATCAGCCTCGATGCAATCAAAGCACATGCAGGTGGTTGAGCAAATCAGCATTGGATTGGACAAAAGATTGCTGTTGGTAAGAGTAGGTTCTGAGCATTTTCTGTTTTTGTGTGGCAAAAGAGAATTCAAGCAGGTGGCCAGAGTTAAGCTCGATGAGGAAGAAACTCTGGAACAGGCAGAGGAAAGTGGTACAGAGCAATTTGGTTTCAATTTCCGGCAAATTTTTGACAAATATGTTCACAGGCAGAACGAGAAAGAGCAGATGAACATAAAAAGGAACGATGCTGAACCAAAACAGGGCAAAAGAGGGAACCTGAAGCGGAACATACATAAATTAGAGCATCTAAGGGAAAAAGGCTACGATAAGGAAGTATAATCATTCATGTCGAAAAACAAAAAGAGAATTATTTTTTTAGTAAGCATTTTTTTCCTCATGGCAGCTTTCTGCATAAACGTTTATGCAGAACCGGGCATCTCCATCTCAGATGAAGGGATCACCATTCGGTCTTCAGACGATCCGGAGGAAGTATCCAACAGCATCAAGTTGTTGCTTTACCTGACGGTGCTTTCCATACTTCCATCCATTCTCATCATGATGACCTCTTTTACGAGAATCATTATTGTGTTATCCTTTTTGCGTAATGCATTGGGAACACAACAAATGCCTCCCAACCAGGTACTCATTGGTCTGGCTTTGTTTCTGACATTGTTTATCATGTCCCCTGTTTTAGCCGATCTGAATGATCAGGCTCTAAAACCGTTTTCAGACAATGAGATAACCATGGAACAAGCAATTGATAGCGCATCGCAGATTATGAAAGATTTTATGCTGAATAAAGCCAGAACCCGGGAGAAGGATCTGGCTCTATTTGCTAATATAGCAGAGATTGATGCCCCTGAAGATATCAATGATTTGCCCATGAAGGTTATCATACCAGCGTTTATGATTAGTGAATTGACTGTAGCTTTTAAAATCGGATTTATGCTGTACATTCCCTTTCTCGTGATCGATATGGTTGTGGCAAGCACTTTGATGTCGATGGGAATGATGATGCTTCCGCCAGTTATGATATCACTGCCATTTAAAATCCTGCTGTTCCTGTTGGTGGATGGCTGGAACCTGACGGCAGGAACAATTATCCAGTCATTTGGCTAATATGGCAAGATAACACACAACTTGCCCGGGCCGTTGGACAATGCATTATATGGGAAATGATTTACCCAAATAATCTCAATATAGAGAGGTGTTCGGGATGGAACAGCAAATACTCGATACAGCGCAGGATGCAGTATTTACAATAATAAAGCTGGCGGCACCACTTCTTGGTGTCGCATTGGTTGTAGGCTTGGCTGTCAGCATATTTCAGGCAACGACACAAATACAGGAACAGACATTATCGTTTGTACCGAAAATACTGGCGGTTTTTTTGTCCCTCTTTATTTTCGGGGCCTGGATGATGACAACGTTAAAAGAGTTTACGCTGAGGATTTATAATAACATCCTTCAGTTTATCTATTAATAGGACAGGATACCCAAAAGGATACATTCTGCTACATGGAGGAACCACGAATAAGTGATGTGTACTCCCTTCACGAAGTCCAACAGTGATTGATATCCGAATCGTTACCACACACTGTCCTGGGAGAGAACAATGACTGTACCACTGGATTTCCTGCTTGATTTGTGGGATGTTTTTTTGTTGATATTTATCCGCATGACTGGTTTGTTTGTTGTATCGCCCATTTTCGGCAGGCAGAACATACCGGTCTATTACAAGATCGGCTTCTCCTTTATGGCTGCAATTATTGTCGCTTACAGCATCCCTGCACCCGAATTCGCACCCTTTGGCAGTTTGCTTGCCTTTATTTTTTTGATCATCAAGGAGTTCCTTATAGGTCTGGTTCTAGGTTATATATCCTATCTGGTGATAACAGCCATCTACCTTGCAGGCCAGATGATTGATATGCATATTGGTTTTGGGATGGTCAGCGTGTTTGACCCCATGAGCAATATCCAGATTCCGATTACAGCGAATTTCTATTTCATCCTTACCATGTTGATGTTCTTAGCGATTGATGGTCACCATCTTCTGATCTATACGCTGGCTGATAGCTATATCATGCTGCCTTTGGGCAGTAGCCTTGTTTTTGACCAGACGATGATTGATTTTTTACTTCGGCTTTTTGGTTCTGTGTTTGTTATCAGTTTTAAGATCGCTGCTCCGGTTACAGCGGCCATTTTTATTGCAGATGTATCCCTGGGGGTTATCTCCAAAGCGGTTCCCCAGGTTAATGTTTTTGTCATAGGCCTTCCATTGAAAGTTTTTCTGGGTCTTTTGGTTATTTTCTTCACCATAACCGCATTTAGAAACATTGTTCATATATTAATGGGCGGAATGCAGGATGAAATGGTCCGTTTTATGGAAATTCTGGGCGGAGGAGTGTGACGTATTCCCGGTGAAAGAATGGGTAAAACAACTGAAAAGTATATGCTTCCATAAACGAAGGCAGCTTTTCCTGCGCCAAAATAAAGATTGGTCTGTCCGGATGGATCTGCAGCATTTTGCAACGGGTGAGGGAGAAAAAACCGAGAAGGCTACGCCCAAAAAGAAGCAAGATGCCCGGAAAAAAGGTCAGGTTCTCCACAGTAAAGAGATATCCTCAGCATTAATTCTTTTAATTGTATTTCTTTCCATCAAGCTTCTGGGTGGCTATATGGCAGGTGAAATGGTCGCATTTATTAATATGTGTTTTAATGATCTGGCCTGTTCCTTCGATTCCCAGTCTATCAGTGAAGTTCTTCGGCTATTGGGGCTGATTCTGCTCCAACTACTCAAGCTGGTTGGTCCATTATTCGGCATTGCTTTGGTGATCGGAGTTGTTGCAAGCTTTGCGCAGGTTGGTTCCCTGTTTACTCTTGAAACACTTAAGCCTAAATTCAGTAACCTGAACCCTTTCAACGGTATTAAGCGGATATTTTCCATTAGGGGTCTGACCGAGTTGATCAAAGCGCTATTGAAGATTATTGTGGTAGGTCTTGTCGCGTGGCGCAGCCTGCGAGCTGAAGAAAACAACATCGTAAAGCTAATGGAGCAGGATTTGGCTGTCGGCGCAAGTTACATTATGACAACTTCAATCGACATTGCGATCAAAATCTGTGTGATCATGGTTATTATTGGTATTTTGGACTATGGGTATCAATGGTGGCAGTACGAGAAAGATTTGAAGATGACCAAACAGGAAGTGAAGGAAGAGTATAAAGAAATAGAGGGGAATCCAGAAATCAAACAGAAAATAAAGCAAAAACAGCGTGAAATTTCCATGCGTAAAATGCTCAGTGAAGTTCCCAAAGCCGATGTGGTAATTACAAACCCTACCCATCTGGCCATCGCGGTCCGGTACGATCCCCAGAAAGCACCTGCACCGATTGTTGTTGCCAAAGGTCAGGATTATCTGGCACAGCGTATCCGGGATGTTGCAAAGGCAAGCGGAGTTGAGACTGTTGAAAATAAGCCGCTCGCTCAGGCTCTGTTCAAAGCAGCGGAAATTGGACAGCAGGTGCCACCAGAGCTTTATCAGGCTGTTGCAGAAATTCTCGCTTTTGTATACCACCTAAAGGGAAAGCTGCCCGCACAGGCGTAATGGCAAAAAGCTGAATATGTCTCGTATCCTTTTTTGAAGAACCATGTTCCGCGCTCATCTATGAATTTTATGCCCCGGATATTTCCAGAGCTATATAGTCGATTTAGAATCAACAAACCCCGTGAGCATTTGATAACATTTGCAAACCGGTCCCATTGTGATTTCAATATGTGATATCATGGGTATACCAGACTGCTGTGTTCACGACAGTAATGGTGGCGAGTATAGAGGTTCTTACCCGTGTGCCCTCATAAAAAGGAGAGCTACTCCAATACGCGGTTTGCCATCTGAAACAGAAAGTACCTGAGTAGGTGTCATAACAAAAAGAGGAGGTAGAATGAAAACCCTGATCGTTGCAATCAATTCAAAGTTCATCCATTCCAATCTGGCGGTTCTATACATCTCAGCAGCCTGCACTCCAGAATGTGGAGAAATTAAGGTTGTTGAGTTCTCAATTAATGAACCCCTGTTGCAGATATTTTCCGGGATTATTCGAGAAAATCCGGATATTGTTGCTTTCTCCTGCTATATCTGGAATATTGACATGATTCGCAGATTAGTGGATGATCTGAAAAAGTCAAACCCCAATATCGTCATTATAGCGGGTGGTCCAGAGGTGAGCTTTGATGACGGAGATCTGCCCGTCGGCTGCGTAGATTACTTCGTGTCCGGAGAGGGAGAGGAAAAGTTCCCCTTTCTGTTGAAGAGGCTAAATGAGGGTTTACCACCCGATGATACGGAAAAGAGGTGGCTTGGAAGCTATTCCGCGGTTACCGATCTGGAATCATTGCCCTCTCCGTACACTGCGATTAAAAGCATGTCGATGAAGAACAAAATTGCATATATAGAAGCTTCAAGAGGCTGTCCTTTCCGATGCTCATACTGCATTTCCTCAGTATCCCGCGGGGTACGTTATTTTCCGCTGAGTAAGGTATATCAAGCACTTGAAATATTAGTCCGCAGCGGTTCCCGTATCATTAAATTTGTGGACAGAACCTTTAACGCTAACGAAGCCAGGGCAATGGAAATTTGGCAGCACATTGTCCAATATCAGCAACAGGGGATTGTTTTTCATTTTGAGATCGATCCCGGGTTATTGACGGACAATATGCTGAATCGCCTTGAGAGCATGCCTGTTGGGTTGGTTCAGCTTGAAGCTGGGATTCAGTCGGTGCATCCCGAGACTCTGTCTGCGGTTGAGCGCCCGTGGTCGATAGATAAAGCTTTTGCAGCACTACAGAAGCTGATCTCTTTTGAGAATATTCATGTTCATGTAGATTTGATTGCAGGGCTACCTCATGAAAGTTATTCGGGTTTCTTGGAATCCTTTGACCGGGTTATGGGCATTCACGCGCATCAATTTCAGCTGGGTTTTTTAAAACTCCTCCGGGGGTCGGCAATAAGAGCCGGTGCAAACCTGTATGATTACAAATACAGAGCTTACCCACCATATGAAATCATCTCAAACAGGGACATATCCTGTGAAGAAATCCTTAAGCTGAAAGATATCGAGGCTTGCGTAGAGCTGTTTTATAATTCCGGCCGTTTTGCCCTGACACTGAAAGTGATTGGCAATCACCCAAAAGTGAAGAAGCCCTCCGACTTTTTTACATCACTGGCATCGATGATGCGGAGGAAGGGATATCTGAACAGACCCGTTAAGGCGAACGATCTTTACGGTATCATGCTTGCGTATCTTCAGCAGGAATTCTCGTTCATATGGGAGGAGATCACCAGTGTGATGCGATATGATTATCTTCGTTCGCTTAAAAACCCTTCCATCCCCACCTGCCTGAAACCCAAAACGCTGACAGCTGCGCCCAAACACAAGAGGATGGAAAGGTATCGAACTGTTCTTGAAGAGGTTCTTCCGCGCCTTCGTAACCAAGCGTGGGACGCTGTATGGAAGCAAATTCATATTGATGATTTCATTTTTCCAGAAGAAGCAGGTTTTCCCCGAAAGGCTGTCATCGCGTTTGATTTCGGTGAAATATCTCCTGTTACCGGCCTCGCAGGCGCCCATTTACTTGAGAATACAGGGGTAGAACCCGATGAATCTCCGTAACAACTGCCCATCCATTCTTTCATATGAGAAGAGAACGGGGTCGTGGAAACGAAAGGAATCTTCATCGATATTGCATACTTCTAAAAATATTTTCCGTATTACTATATGAATTGCTCTAATCTGTTTCTCATTATTTTTTAATGAACCACTAGAAGAAATAGTATATAATATAGTGCATTGATTCCTTTAACAGGATATAATGAATATATATAATATTTTGAAGGCTGGAGATGTTACATGAAAACCTTAAGATTCATATTGTCCCTGATCATTGGATTGTCATTTTTCGCCATGTTCCTTGAAGGCTTTCATGGTCCTGTAGTTATTGCGATTGGAGCTGGAATAGTATCCTTCATTGGCGGCATGCTGATGTTTACACCTAAAAATGATAAGAAAATAAACAAGCCAAAGCAACCAAAGGTTAAGCCTGCGCCCAAACAGAATAGAAGGTCTGCTTCCCAGCCAGATGATGATCAATTCATAATACCCGGAATGACCCGTGGTGAGTTCAGAAAAATTATTGTTGACGGGCGAGCCCAGATAAAACGGATTGAGGATGTGGGTCTGAAAATTATGAAGCACAATGTTCGCGTGGATATCCTGGAAATCTGCACGACGGCATCTGATATTTTTGATGGTTTTGTGAAGGATCCGAAAGATATTCGTGTAGCCCGCCGCTTTACTCTGTACTATCTGGATACGACAGAACGGATTGTTACGAAATATTACCAACTTGGCAAGGCCCCATATCTGTCTGAAGAAGCGAAAAAAACATTGAAGAATGTTGAACAGACATTGGGCATGATTAAGGACACCTTTAGAAAACAATTGAAAAAGTTGACAGAAAATGATGTCCTTGATCTTGACGCCGAGGTAAAGGTGTTGCAAAATACAATTAAGCAGGAAGGAATATAACGGTAATTTGTGGGCTAATGTGTATGAATAAGGAGGAAGCAGAAATGGGATCTACTACAAATGCAGTGACAAAACTGCAGGAACAGCAGTTTGATGAAATGAAGATATGGGAAGGGCTAAGTCATGAAGAACAGCAAAAAGTTTCGGAAGTTAAGGAAATGATTGATATTACCGATACCCAAGCAGTTCTTCAATATGGTATTCAGGCACAAAGCAGCATATCCGGGTTTTCCGATACGGTTCTGTCTCAAATCCGCTCCAAGGACAGCGGTCATGTTGGTGAAGTGCTAACCGAGCTGATGGTGAAGGTTAAGGAACTTGATGTTGACAGCTTGGGGGAAAACGAAGGGTTGTTCAGCAGGATGTTCGGTAATGTGAAAGCGAAGGCCAGAAAGTTTGTTGTCCAGTACGATAAACTCAGCGTCCACATCGACAAAATCATTGATGAGCTTGAAAAAGCCAGGATGCACCTGTTAAAAGATATTACCCTTCTGGATGGATTATATGAAAAGAACCTGGAATACATGCATCAGCTGGATGTATACATTCTGGCAGGTTCACTGAAGCTAAACGAAATTAACGAGAAAATTATCCCTCAGCTTCGGGAAAAAGCAGAGCAAACCAATAACGCAATGGACGCACAGAGGGTGAAGGATATGCTCAGCCTCGCCAACCGTTTTGAAAAGAAGCTGCACGACCTGAAACTCAGCCGCATGATTGCCATACAGACGGCACCGCAGCTTCGCCTGATCCAAAGCAATGATCAGACGCTGGTTGAAAAAATCCAAAGCTCCATCCTGAACACAATACCGTTATGGAAAAACCAGATCATCATCGCCATGACACTGTTCCGTCAGGAAAAAGCTCTAAAAATGCAGTCAGAGGTGAACAAAACCACAAATGAGCTTCTAACAAAGAATTCTGAAATGCTGAAGGTGAACTCCATTGAAGTGGCCAGAGAGTCTGAAAAAGGTATTGTAGAGGTTGAAACGTTGAAGAAGGTCAACAGCGATTTAATCGAAACGATCGAGGAAACCCTTCGTATTCAGCAGGAAGGAAGTGCAACAAGACAAGCCGCTGAAACGGAAATCAAAGCGATGGAGAATGAATTGAAAAAGAAGCTGATGGATGTTAAGGATATGTAGACAACCTTTTTATCCGCTGCTCTGCCCAAACATAGTAATTTTGCGGTGAAAGTGCAGCACAGTACATAGATGCATAACGATCGTTTGTTAGCCCCTGGTTTCACACCGGGGGTTTGCTTTATCAGCGCACGCGTTTTAGCGCACAATTCGTGCAAGTGCGCATTGGATTCAGTAAGAGTTGAACGTTTTACTGAAATACAGTACAATAAGATAAAAAGCAATGGAGGAGAGGGCATGGTTGGAATCAAGGATATTGCAAAAGCCGCGGGAGTATCAATTTCAACCGTATCCAATGTATTAAACGGGAAAAAAAACGTTGGAGAGGAAACAAGGAATAGAATCCTGAAGCTCTGCCAGGAGCTTGAGTATTATCCAAATGCCGCAGGTAGGGGATTAAAACGTGGAAACAGTAATATCATCCTTTTCAATTTCAGTGATTTTGACAGAAGCTTTTATCTGAGAATCATTAATGGTATTAGTGATTATGTAAATCAAACTGATTTTGATCTGTTGATCTGCACCATCAAATCCTGCGAGAAGTTCATGCGCAATAATATGACAGGCGGTTGCATCACATTGGATATCGGCATGGAAAATGAGATGCTGCACAGGACCGCACGTGAAAACTACCCGATTGTTGTTCTGGACAGAGTGATCGAAAACCCCTATATCAAGTGTATTGTTGTAAACAATTACGAATCCATGCGGGAATTGGTGCAGGGAATTGTTGATCGTGGATACCGCAGGTTTGGTTTTATCGGCGGCCCCGAAAAGACGGATGATAACAAGGAGCGGTATCAGGCGTTTTTGGATGTGTTAAATGAAAATCATATCCCGTTTAATAGTAAAAATTATTTTTCAGGAGATTATCGAGAGAAAAGCGGGTTTACCGCTGCAAAAATATTCATGCTCGGTGGAGAACTACCAGAGGTTCTGGTTTGTGCTAATGACAATATGGCTATCGGTGCGATCAAGGCTTTATCAGAAAATGGAATAAGGGTTCCAGAGGATATTGCTGTTACAGGGTTTGATAACAGCGATCTTGCAGAGGCCATGGGCTTAACCACCGTTGACATTCCAAATTATGAGCGTGGATATCTTGCTGCCCAATATCTCATCGAAAATATTATGGGAAAAAGGAATGTAGAGCTTTTTAGAATATCAGCGCGAGTTCATTGGAGAAACACTGTACTTGGCAAGTCAAAATAGACAGCGGCAACATGGAAGCTTAAAACGAAGATATGCAAATGCTGATAAACCTGATTTTCTGCCATAGACAGCAGCAACTTGAAAGTTTAAAACTCACATATGGGAAAACCGTTTGAAGGCAAGCAGGTAAAATGTTTTAGTAGAACATTTTACCTGCTTGCCTTCGTTTGTTGCCATCAATGCGCGGAATCACGTCGCAAATCCAACCTTTAACCCTCATACAAGAAATTAGAGGTATTAATTCCGAAAAATCTCATAGAATTTATTGACATCCCCCATGGATTGCTATACTATATAGGTGAAACGTTTTACTTACCGTAAGGAGGAAAAGTTATGAAAAAGCGAAGAGTAGCAATTGTTTTTCTGTCCTGCTTCATCATTGCGGGGCTTCTGTTCACCGGATGCACTATTCCAGGAACCTCCGGCAGTACAGGTGGAACGCAGACGACAGCAAAGAAGATCATCGTGTTTCAATCCAAGGTTGAAATCACAGATCAAATGGAAGCACTGGCAGAAGAATATAAGGCGGAAACCGGTGTGGAAGTTGAGGTTTGGGGTACAACTGGCGATGATTACTTCCAGCAGCTGAAAACCAAGTTGGCAAACAATCAGGGCCCCACTGTTTTTTCATTGGCGCCTGGCTCAGAATCAGAGCAAATGAAAAACTACCTGGAGGACTTAAGTGGTCTGTCCTTCGTTGGCAAAATCGCCGAGGGAATGGCGAATGTCATTGACGGAAAGGTGGTTGGAATTCCATACACTGTGGAAGGCTTTGGGCTTGTATACAACAAGAGCATGATAAGCCCGGATGAGGTTAAGGATTATACTTCGTTTGTAAAGATGATGCAGGATCAAAAAGCCAAAGACGTGAACGGCTTGAGCCTGTCCCAAGAAAGCTATTTCCTGATCGGTCATATTTTGAACACGCCCTTCGCGTTGCAAGCGGATCCATTCCAGTATGTAGCGGATTTGGCTGCTGGCAAGGTTAAGATGGCCGATACACCGGAGTTCCAAGAGTTTGCAAAGTTCTACGCTGCAATTAGGGATTATGCAAAAAATCCTCTTGAAATCAACTATGACAAAGAAATCGGAGACCTGGCAACGGGAAAATCTGCCGCCATCCATCAAGGTAACTGGTGTGCCGGTATGTTCAACGATTATCAGTTGGATTTCGAGCTGGGGATGATGCCTCTTCCACTGGCAGGAAACGATTGTCTGGCTGTGAGCGTTCCTGCAGCATGGTATGTCAATTCACAAGCTTCCGATGCAGAAAAACAGGCTGGAAAAGAATTTCTCACCTGGCTGTATACCAGCAATACAGGCAAGCGGTACTTAATGGAGGAATTTGGGTTTATTCCTGTCGTAGCGGGAATGGAGAACAAAAACCTGGACGTTCTTTCACAGGAAGTGGCAAAATATACTGCGGAAGGTAAGACAATACCTTGGCCGATGAGTCAATGGCCAGCGGGTATTGTGGATGTATACCTTGTACCCGTCGCAGAACAATTCTTCACCACCGAAATGACGCCGGAGGATTTTCTGGCCGAACTGGATAGGGTTTGGGTAGAAGCAAGCAAATAGAAAAGAGAAGTGTACAATAAGAAATCTAACATCACCCATGAGTCTTTTAACAGGCGGTGTTAGATTTCTTTTTTAAGCACCCCTGCTGTAGGGGAGACAGGAAGGGAGGTTAAGTCGTGTTCAAAAAACAGGATAAAGGATGGTATATCCTTTTTACCGCACCTTTAATTTTTATCTTTACAACCGTAGTCATTATACCGTTTTTTATCGGTATAGGTTATTCGTTTTTTTCCTGGGATGGCCTTCCGTTGAATCCGAAGGTTTTTGTGGGAATGGAAAACTATGTGAAGCTATTTTCAGATGGACGGTTTTTAAGCTCCGCGATTCATACCACACTTTTTACTTTTTTGGCCATCCTTCTGATAAACCTTTTAGGTCTTATCTTCGCATTGGTAGTCACAACAAAGCTGAAGGTAAGAAATGCTGCAAGAGCAATGCTTTTTATGCCATACCTGATCGGGGGGTTAATCCTGGGTTACATATGGAAATTTATCTTCGGTGATGCCTTTTCAAGCATAGGGGAACAAATTGGTCTGACCTCGGTATTCTTTAATTGGCTGCTGGATTCCAGATTTGCTCTTTATGCCTTGGTCATCGTGGCTACATGGCAGATGGCAGGATATATCATGATCATTTATATCACCGGAATACAGGGCATACCAGAAGATGTGATAGAAGCGGCTCATGTGGATGGCGCCAATTTATGGGTTACTCTATTCAGGGTAAAGTTCCCGCTTATGATGCCGTCCTTTACGATATCCTTGTTTATGACACTTTCAAACTGTTTTAAGGTGTTCGATGTGAATTTCTCATTGACCGGCGGCGGACCCAATAATGCCACAGAAATGTTTGCGATGAACATTTATAACGAAATCTTTCAACTGAACAATTATGGATATGGCCAAGCCAAGGCGATCGTATTCTTTATTGTTGTGGCGGCGGTCACGTTGTATCAGGTTTCCATCACAAAGAAGAGAGAGGTGGTAATGGTATGAAAAAGGCAGGAAAGATCGCCATCAATATCATTGTTGTGGCACTATCACTCATCTATCTTTTCCCGGTCTATATCGTCATCGTTAATTCCTTTAAAAACAGGGCTGAGTTGTATGAGAATATTCTGGCGTTCCCTTCGAGCGTTGACTTTGAATATTATGCGACGGCCATGCAGAAGATGAGCTTTCCCAGGGCCTTTGGCAATTCACTGATCGTTACCGTTATCTCCATTGCGATTATCATTGTGTTGGCTTCCACTACTGCATGGGTTCTGGTTCGGGTTAACAACAAACTAAGTAAGATCATTTTCCTGGTTTTCGTCGGAACGATGCTGATACCATTCCAAACGCTGATGATGCCGCTGATGCAGGAAATGGGCTGGATAAGGGATCATTTACGCATCCCCATGCTGGACTCTCTTGGCGGGCTGATCTATATGAATGTGGGGTTCGGAGCAAGTATGGCAGTCTTTTTGTACCATGGCTTTATCAAATCGGTTCCGGTTTCTTTGGAAGAGGCGGCCACAATTGACGGCTGTAACAAGTTTACCTTGTTCTGGCGTATTGTGTTCCCTATGTTGAAGCCAACAACGGCAACCGTTGCAATATTGGATGTCATCTGGATATGGAACGATTACCTACTACCGTCCCTTGTGATCTCCAGTAAGGCTTATCGCACCATTCCGCTATCCACAGCATCCTTCTTTGGTCAGTTTACCATTCAATGGAATATGGCCATGGCCGGCTTAACCCTTACCATTATTCCGGTTATCATATTTTATCTATCGGCGCAAAAATATATTATCAAGGGTGTTGCCGCTGGTGCTGTAAAATAAAATGCACCAACTATATCTGGTTGGAGATGTTGTATCATTCTGTCTGTGAAAAAACTGTGACTCACAGCAGAGGGGTAATATTACGGGATTTTAGTTCTGCCCGTATGGAAGCATTCTTGTTACCAAAACATGTTCAGGTTTGAATGCTTTGTTCCATCATACCGTTTTTATATTGGCGGGAGATGCGCTTCGATCCCGGCTGTATGGATCATGGAATCAATCAGAACAAATGAACAAATCTAAAAATAAGGCAAGTACCGGTTTATCGGTTAAAGAGGAATTTTATGAATAACGCAGCTGAATATAAAATAGAACCTATAAGTCTAATAAATGATGATTTGCTCTTGCAGGAGACCATTTTTCATAATGCCAACGGGTATATCGGGGTACGATCATGTTTCGAGGAAGGCTATAAAGCAGGATATAATTCAATTAGGGGAACCTATATAAACGGATTTTATGATATTGCACGGATGAAACAACCTGAAAAGCTATACGGTTTGATCGAAGAAAAACAAACCATTATAAATGTGGTTGATACCCAGGCCATACAGCTAAAACTGGGGGATGAAACCTTTAGCATGTTTGAAGGGACCGTTCTGGAATCAAGCAGATGGTTGGATATGGAGAACGGATATACAGCACGAAGGGTCTTATGGCGCTCTCCCGCTGGGAAAGAAGTGGAGATAGAGATCAGAAGAATGACTTCGTTTACCCGTTTGTCGCTGTTTACAATAGACTATCGTGTGAAATCTGTGAACTATGAAGGTGAGATAACTTTTTTATCCAGCCATATTGCGGATGTAGCGAATTATTTCAACCCTAACGATCCCCGGGTTGCATCTGAAACCTTCAGGCATCTGAACCCGGGTCGTGCGGGAATTGTTGAAGGCGCGTCCTATATTCTAACCAACACTTCCAATTCAGGATTAGCCGTTTGTACGGGGGTTAAGAATATTCTGTATGGAGAGTGTGAAACCGAACACAAAATAGATGAATATCATGCTGTTTGTAGTCTGAGAAGGAAGGTAAAGCTAAACGAAACTGTTCGGCTAATAAAATATACAGTAGTAAAGGATTCCATCCGTTGCCGGGATTGCAGGAGTGAAGCTATACGGGAAATGAAGAAGTCGGTTTCTGTGACGATGGAAAAGCTGTATGAAGAACAAAGCTCGTATTTGAAGACATATTGGAAAAAATCGCTGCTGGAGATTAAAGGGGATCATGATTTAAACCTTGCTGTCCGGTATAACCTATACCAGCTTGTGCAATCCGTCGGAAAGGACAAACATGGCACAATAGCGGCGAAAGGGCTGAGCGGTGAAGGCTATGAAGGCCACTATTTCTGGGATACCGAAATGTATATTCAGCCATTCTTCACCTTGACAAACCCTGAAATTGCTAAAAATTTGCTGGAGTATCGTTACCATACGCTGAATGAAGCCCGGGAGAATGCACGTATTCTTGGTCACAAGCAGGGAGCATTATATCCATGGAGAACCATTATGGGTAAGGAGTGTTCTGGATATTTCCCTTCCGGGTCTGCGCAATACCACATCAATGGAGATATTGCCCATGCCGTTGCAGCATATTATCTTGTGACAAAGGATTTTGATTTTATTATTGATAAGGGATTTGAAATTGTCCTTGAAACGGCACGATTATGGATGGATACGGGGCATTTCTGTAATGGTCTGTTTCATATCTACGAAGTAACAGGCCCAGATGAATACACCTGTATGGTCAACAACAATTACTATACCAACGCCTGCGCGCAACACAACCTGCGTTGGACAGTAAAATTTTACAGAATGATGGAGGAAACGCGAAAAAACTCTCCAGATTGCGCAGAAAAAATTGTGGCACTATATCATAAAACCCAGCTTACCACTTGTGAGATTGAAGCATTTGAGGAAGCTGAAAAGAAAATGTACCTACCCTACGATAAGAACCTGAAAATCAACCCCCAGGATGATTCCTTTTTAAACAAAAAGATATGGGATATTCAAAATACGCCTGCCGACAAATTTCCGCTTCTTCTGCATTATCACCCGCTATACCTCTATCGACACCAGGTTTGCAAGCAGGCAGATACCGTTCTTGCACACTTCGTCTTTGAAGATGTGCAGGACATGGAAACGATCCGAAACTCCTTTTTATATTATGAAAAAATAACCACCCATGACTCCTCATTGTCCACCTGTATTTTCAGCATTGTCGCATCCAGGCTTGGAATGGAAGAAAAGGCATATGCCTATTTTGGAGACTCTGCCAAGCTGGATCTGTTCAATACCCATCACAACACAAAGGATGGTATCCATACTGCGAATATGGGCGGAACATATATGGCCATTGTATATGGGTTTGCTGGCCTAAGGATCAGGGAAGAAGGTTTGCATTTTGCCCCAACGCTGCCTAAGCAATGGGAGGGGTATCGTTTTAGGATCAGCTACGCAGGCTGTGAAATCCAGATATGTGTTTTAGAAGAGCACAGCCAGTTTGTACTGCTCAGCGGGGAACCCCTGATGGTCCATGTCTATGACAAGGAGCATACCTTAACGGACCAGATCACTGTTCCCAGAAAAACTAATGAACCCGACAGGATCCAAATCGTTCACCATTAAGAGAAACTCGTACTGGACAGCCTGGGATGTGAGTGGACTGGAAGAGTAATGGAAGAGAATATTTTTTTGGTAAAAGAATAAAACGTGGTCTATATCGTACAGGTAACGGCATCTTCATTAACGCAGATTGCAATGGTTCTGGAAACATCATAAGAAAAGTATTCCCCGATGCCTTTCAAGGTCGAGGGGATAGAG
>JAAYKJ010000175.1 GCA_012522505.1 Clostridiaceae bacterium | reverse complement strand
TTCAATGGCCCTATTCTATTTACAACGAACTGTATTGTTCCTCCCAGGAGTGAAGAAGTTAGAGGCAGAATATTTACTACAGGTTCCTCGGGATATCCTGGATGCAAGCATATTGAACCCGACGAGAACGGCAAAAAGGATTTTTCAGAGATCATCGAGCTTGCGAAGACTCTTCCTGCGCCCGATGAAATTGAGACGGGTAGTATTGTTGGCGGTTTCGCCCATAACCAGGTTTTTGCTTTGGCGGACAAGGTTGTGGAAGCTGTTAAATCTGGTGCAATCAAGAAATTCTTTGTCATGGCTGGATGTGACGGCCGAATGAAGTCAAGAGGATATTATACCGAGTTTGCTGAAAAACTCCCGAAAGACACGGTCATTCTCACCGCAGGCTGTGCAAAATACCGTTATAACAAGCTACAGCTTGGTGATATCGGCGGAATTCCGAGAGTTCTCGATGCAGGACAGTGCAACGACTCATATTCCCTTGCCGTCATCGCGCTTAAGCTGAAAGAGATATTCGGCCTTGATGATATTAATAAGCTACCGATCGTTTTTAATATTGCTTGGTATGAGCAGAAGGCTGTCATTGTTCTTTTGGCCCTGCTGTACCTGGGTGTGAAAAATATCCACCTCGGTCCCACGCTGCCGGGCTTCCTGTCGCCTAACGTAGCCAAGGTTTTGGTTGAGAATTTTGGAATTACCGGAATCGGAACCGTGGACGCTGACATCGAACTGTTCATGGCACAGTAGCAATAAAGTAAATCAGTATAGAGGAACATTGGGAAAGACTGCACTTAAGACGTATCCTTCGGTGCAGTCTTTTACTAAATGCTCCCAAGACCCCTGCCTCATGCGCATAAAGGCCATGAAGATTTTCATGAATCCCTGAACCAAACTGTCATTAATATGGCTTCTTATACCGGAATGGCGATTGACGCCTTTTGCAGAGAAAGGATATAATGAAGGTATTGAAGAAATGAGGTGACGTATGCTTCTGTCAGAGATTGTAAAAACGATAAATGCGGAGGTACATACCTGCGGAGATGAAATGGATCTGATGATCGATTCTGCTTGTGGAGCAGATTTAATGAGCGATGTGATGGCTTTCTCAAGGGGAAATGTCATGCTCCTTACGGGGCTTATCAATCCGCAGGTTGTCCGTACGGCTGAGATGATGGATATCCAGGTGATTGTATTTGTACGCGGGAAAAAACCCACCCCTGAAATGTGTGATTTGGCTGAAGAAAAGGAAATCGTACTTCTGTCAACGGAATTGTCCATGTTTTGCGCCTGCGGTGTTTTGCATAGGGCAGGTATTGTGGGAAGAGGAATGAGTAGTGAATAGTCTTTTCAGAAAAGAGTATGAAATTCCTGCCAATGATTTTTCTGTCGCTGGTGAAGCATCCAGTAGCGTACGAAAGCTGCTTAACCAATTGGGTGTGGATCCACCTATTGTAAAACGAACCTCCATAGCCATGTATGAAGCTGAAATAAACGCTGTTATCCATGGAAATGGCGGAAAAGCACTGGTTCAATTTTTTGAGGATAAAGTCACCATCCTTATCAGCGATGAGGGCCCTGGCATTGAAGATATTGAGCTGGCCATGCAGGAGGGGTATTCCACCGCTCCTGACAGGATCCGAGAGATGGGGTTTGGTGCTGGGATGGGTTTATCCAACATAAAAAAAAATGCAGATGAATTTGTTTTGGAAAGTGAACCTGGAAAAGGAACAAGGGTGCATATCACCATGTATCTGCTATAAATCAGCCACCATATCATAGAGAAAGGTTTGTTCTGATGACGAAATATTTCCACTCGGTTACACTGGAAAAGGATAAGTGCAGAGGCTGCACGAACTGCATTAAGCATTGCCCTACTGAAGCCATTCGGGTAAGGAATGGCAAGGCAACGATTATTAAGGAACGCTGTATTGATTGCGGTGAATGCATAAAGGTATGCCCTTATCATGCCAAAAAAGCCGTAACAGATTCATTTGAGCTTGTTCAGGAGTATCCGTACAAAATTGCAATTCCTGCGCCTTCACAGTATGGTCAGTTTGGTCGTGATTATTCCCGGGATCGGATTCTTCAAGGTCTTTTAGAGATCGGTTTCGATTGGGTGCTGGAAGTATCAAAGGCAGCAGAGATTGTTACGGATGCGACAAAGCAAATGTTGAAGTCGCCGGAACTGAAAAAGCCTGTTATTTCCTCTGCGTGTCCAGCGGTAGTCCGCTTGGTTCAGGTGCGATTTCCCACTTTAATCCCAAACCTGGTGAAGATCGAATCGCCCATGGAACTAGCCGCCCGGATCGCTAAAAATACCGCGATACGGGACAAAGGGATTGCTAAAGAGGATATCGGTGTTTTCTTTATTTCACCCTGTGCGGCGAAGGTTACCAGTGTCAAGGCACCATATGAAAAGAAGGAATCCAGTGTCAATGGAGTTTTGTCTATGAAGGATATACATATCAGGCTTTTGGAAAAGATGAAGAATATCCCGGCTGACATAGAAAGCCCACTGGTTTGTTCTGGGTATAGTGGTGTGGGCTGGGCCCGTTCGGGCGGAGAGAGCTATGCATTGGGGAACGAACAGTATCTGGCCGTTCATGGCATACATAATGTAATTAAGGTTCTTGAGGAAATTGTAGCGGATCGGCTGGAGGGCGTTGAATTTGTAGAGGCCCTGTCCTGCACCGAGGGTTGCCTGGGCGGGCCACTGACCGTTGTGAATCCGTTTGTGGCAAGGCCCAATCTGAAGTGGGAGATTAAAAGAGCAAAGGAAACGGACTTCTCCAGAGAGAACAGTGCAAAGGATTACCAAGACCTGCTCTGGACTGAGGATGTTGAGTATAAACCCATCCTGAAGCTGGATAATGACATGTTGAAGGCAATGAAAAAAATGCAGCAGTTAGAAGCGATTAACGAAGAGATGCCCGGGCTGGATTGTGGTGCCTGCGGAGCGCCCAGCTGCAGGGCATTGGCAGAGGATATTGTGCGGGGGCTTGCCTGCGAAACCGACTGTGTCTTCAAGCTTAGGGAAAAAGTATCCAGCTTGGCTGATCAAATTAAAGCCCTGGTGCAAAATACAAAAAGAAGGAACGAATGATGACGGTTCTTGAATTCTCACAACAAAATGGTTACACAATAATAAGCTGCGCTGAGACTGCGGTAGACAGGGAAATATCAGGGGTCTATATCTGCGATCTGCTGAGCATGGCCATGGTTGGTGTCAAGGATGGAAACCTATGGATTACCGTGCATACAAACATCAACATTATTGCTGTGGCATCCCTGACGAATGCGAGCTGCATTGTCATTCCCGAAGACATCCCTGTTGAAAGCCAAACGGTAAAAAAAGCAGAAGAGAAGGGAATTATTCTTGTTCAGTCTCCCCATACCAGCTACGAAATATCTGTCCGATACTATGTCCAGTCAGGCGGCGATCCCTCATGATAAAAGCGGCAGCGGATCTGCACATCCATTCCTGCCTGTCTCCCTGTGCAAGCTTGGATATGACGCCAAACAATATTGTTCATATGGCAAAGCTTAAACAGTTGGATATCATTGCGGTGTGTGATCACAACCATACCGGAAACCTAAAAGCTGTGTCAGCGGTTGCTAAAAAGCAGGGAATACTCCTTCTACCCGGCCTTGAACTGGAAACCAGTGAAGAAATTCATCTTCTGTGTTATTTTCCGTCTCTTGATGCAGCGATGCATATGCAATCAGCACTAAACCCATATTATAGAAACATCCCAAACAAGGAGGAGATCTTCGGACCTCAATGGATCCTCGATGCTGAAGATGAGCAGATAGAGAAAATAGAATTTTTGCTGACAGCATCAACGAAGCTGGATCTGTATCAGGCCGTTGCGATGGTCCGGGGTTTTGGAGGGGCTGCTGTTCCCGCTCATGTAGATAGAGAGTCTTACAGTATTTTATCAAACCTGGGATGTATTCCAGAGGATATGTCCTTTCATACGCTGGAAATATCCCGGTATACAACCTCTGAAGCCTTTTTGGAAAGGTATCCTGGGCACAGCGACAAAAAGTTCATTACCAGCTCTGATGCTCATGATCTGGGGATGATCCTGGAAAGGGAAGCCTTCATTAACTTGGAAGAGTGCAGTATTGCCTGTCTGATTCACGAATTGACACGCTGATCTATCAAAAAACCTCGAAAACCCTGTCCTGCTGGGATATCGTCAGCTTATCGGGCGAAGAATACTACACTTGGTATATCTTCTCAGCATGCTTGCAGAACGATCATCCGTTATGCTATAATTCCTTAAGGGATTGATTGGCTCATCTATTTTCAGGAAAATACCCTTCATATCATTCCTGCAGAACCATCCTGTTTGGGGATGGTTTATACTGTAACGGAGGATCTTGAATGAATTTTGATACTATCATTCGGAAAACTGAAAAACTTTCTGAAGGTATATATTTAATCCGGCTTCATTCTGCAAGGATCGCCAGTAAAGCTGTTCCAGGACAATTTGTGAATGTCCGGTGCAGTGACGGGCTTAACGCTTATTTACGGCGCCCTATCAGCATCTGCAGGGTAGATCGGAAAAACAACACCGTGGATATCGTTTTTATGAACCGGGGGAAAGGAACGAATCTTTTATGCTCGTTTGCACAGGGGGATACCCTTGATGCGATGGGTCCTTTGGGAAATGGCTTTACACTCCCAAAAGAGAAAGAGCGAATCGCTGTTGTGGGTGGTGGAATTGGTGTTTTTCCCCTGCTATATCTACTGGAAGAGAGTCATTGCGCTTGCAAAACAGCGTTTTTAGGTTTCCGAACAAAGGAAGCCATTGTATTGCAGGACGCTTTTCATAGAACAGCACAAAAGTTGGTAATTGCAACCGATGATGGAAGCTATGGAACAAACGGGCTTATAACTGCCCCATTCATGGCATGGCTGGAAGCGGAAAGGCCGGATCGCGTCTACTCCTGCGGCCCTGCGCCAATGATGAAAATAGTTGCGCGGGCCTGTGTCCAAAAAGGGATATTCTGTGAAGTATCCATGGAACAACGCATGGGCTGTGGGATTGGTGCATGCTTGGTTTGTGCCTGTAAGGTTCAGGACGGGGATGATTATCAGTATGCACATGTGTGCAAGGATGGTCCCGTTTTTCCTGCCGAACGCTTAATCTTCTGATAATATCGAAACTGCACTTTCCACATATCTAAAGAAGGAGGATATCAATTTGAATCTTTCTGTGAATTTCGCCGGTTTGAAACTGAAAAACCCTGTCATTGCAGCATCAGGAACTTTTGGCTTTGGCCGGGAGTTCAGTAATTTCTTCGATCTGAACCGGCTTGGCGGTATTTCGGTTAAGGGCCTGACTCTGGAGCCGAGAAAGGGAAACCCTCCACCAAGGATCGCGGAAACCCCGGGTGGAATCCTAAACAGTGTTGGGTTACAGAACCCCGGTGTACACGCCTTTATCCGTGAAGAAATTCCTTTTCTAAGACAGTTCGATTTACCCATCATAGTCAATATCGCCGGAAATACCCCGGAAGACTATTGCGCTATGGCCGAAATACTGTCTGAAGCAGATATTGATGCCATAGAGCTGAATGTATCCTGCCCAAACGTAAAAAAAGGATGCCTTTTATTCGGGAGCACCCCGGAGGGAGTGTCAGAAATAACCGCTGTGGTGCGCAAGGTTTGTAAAAAGCCGTTGATTGTAAAATTAACCCCAAATGTCACCGATATCACGCAGACCGCAAAAGCGGCAGAAGCCTCCGGCGCAGACTGTGTAAGCCTAATCAATACGCTTCTGGGGATGGCGATCGATATCGAAAAAAGAAAGCCCATTCTTGCCAACACAATGGGAGGTCTGTCCGGTCCTGCGGTAAAGCCTGTTGCCGTACGGATGGTATACCAGGTGTCAAAAGAGGTTAAAATTCCTATAATAGGTATGGGCGGAATTTCAAATGGTGAAGATGCTGTTGAATTCCTGCTGGCAGGTGCCTCGGCTGTCATGGTTGGAACTGCTGGCTTTGTAAATCCCGGTGTCTGGGTTGAAACAGCCGAAGGGATAGAGGCGTATATGAAAAAACATGGGTTTGGCAAGGTGAGTGAGTTGACTGGAGCCTTGCAGGAATAGTAAGTTGAAAGGATGAAACGATGAAAAAGAGAATGATCATTATCCGTCATGCAGAGGCTGTTGGAAACGTAATAAGAGAGTTTCACGGCTGGACCGATGAAAGCATTACCGACAGAGGCATTCTGCAAGCTCAAAGGGTTGCAGAAAGGCTGAAAGATGTCCCTGTGGATGTGATATACAGCAGTGTTTTAAAACGCACGATGGAAACCGCGGGATATATTGCTGAGATGAAGGGGTTACCAATCCATTCACGGGAAGATTTGAAGGAGATTCATGGAGGCCTGTGGGAGAGGATGGCCTGGACAGACCTTGTTGAAAAATATCCTGAAGAGTATAAGACATGGGAAACGCATCCGCATCTGCATCAAATGCCCGAGGGTGAGAGCATGGAAACCTTCCGGCAAAGGCTAATCACCGCCGTACAGGATATTCTTCGAAAGGAAGAAGCCAGGAATATCTGTATCGTAACCCACGGAACTGCCATCCGTGCACTGCTGTGCTGGTTTAAGGGATGGCCTCTACACAAAATTGTGAATATACCCTGGTTTGATAATACTGCAGTAACGATTGTTACAAATGAGCAAAACAGCTATCATATTGAACTGGAGGGGGACACAAGCCATCTTGATGCAGCCACCAGTACATTCAGCAACCAGGAATGGTTTCAGCAATTCAAGGAGAAGTTTCTTAAGAACAACACTGATGGCCTGTAACAATACTCATTGGCCCTGTAATGAAAGGCCTCACCGAAATTCAGTTAATGCCCAGGGGGAATTATGAAAAACAGTAGCGAAGCGCTTGTAAAAAGCCTATTTGAAACCAATGCAATACGGGTTTGTCCCGCTAAAAGTCCATTCTGGTACACATCCGGAAAAATCGGACCATATTACATCAATACCCATTTTCTTTACGGCAGTGAAGAAAAGGCAAACGACCTGCTTAGGCTTATCGATACCGCAAAAGAAAATAAGCCGGATTGTTCAGCCATTGTTTTTGAGAAGGCTCTTGAAAATTACAAAACGGATATTATTTACAAAAATTGCATTGATACCTTATTGGAAGCAATCGATAGAAACATCACGGCAGGTTCTTATGACTATATATCCGGCGGCGAGCGCCGGGACTGGTTTTTCTCACTGATTGTGTCGGCCATGCTAAACAAGCCGCATATTACGATTTTCAAGGACATGGACGCATATGTCTTCCATAACGGGAAGTGCGAGAGAATTGATTCTCTTCAAGGCGCACAGGTTTTACATATTGCTGACCTTATCACCAGCGCATCCAGCTATGAACGGTCCTGGATGCCGGTAATCCGGAACGCTTCCGGTGTTATGAAGTCTTCATACGTGATCATTGACAGGATGCAAGGCGGTCATGAATTACTGAAAAGTATGGGTGTGGCTTCGCATTCTCTCGTTAGAATAGACAGCAATATATTCAAAGGAGCTCTTGAGAAGCAATACATTGATGAAGAACAATTTCAAATGGTGACTCGATATATGGAGGATCCCGACGGATTTATGAAAGACTTCTTCCTGGAAAACCCGGACTTTTTGGAAAAGGCTTTACATGGCGATGAAAAAACAGCGCAGCGAGCGAGGCTATGCATTGAAAAGGGTTTTAATAAAACGTCTAAGACTTAGCGTCTGGGTAAGGGCGTATTGAAATTTAGTGGCATGGTTAATGAAATCGTTGTTCCGCTGGGACGATTGGCTTGAATGTTGAAACGTGAAGATACTTTTTTCAGGATTGAAAGCCCCCAGCCCCTGACGGTCAGATCATCATAACTTTCAATTGTTTTCTCGAGGTTTAACAGCTCGGGATGGATTCCCACCCCTGAATCTGAGACCTCCAGGACAACGGAGTCGGACTGCTTTAGAAGAAATACCGATACAGGCCCACTATGCTTGTTATAACCATGCTCAACCGCATTAACGATCAGTTCATTGACGGCTACTTTTAAAAAGAAACGGGCACTTTTGTTTCTCGTGATAGTATCAATAACAGTCTCAATGATCTGTATAAAAGCCTCAATGCTCTCTGCATCGTACTCCAAAACGGCAGCGATAAAGAATTTTTTCGGTGGCATGTCTCCTCCGTTTGGTTTTATCCTTTGGTTTACAACACAATAAAATGCCTTAATTGCTATTATACCTGAAATGGGGAAAGAAATAAATGAATATCCCGGTGGACTTCAAAAAAAAATTTCAATCATTAATGCATGTGTCGGAATATGACGAGTTTATATCTGCATTGCATGAACCCAGAGTAGCAGGGTTGAGGGTGAACCGCCTGAAGATAGGGATATCGCAATGGCTAAGAATAACACCGTTCAGGGCAGACACTGTCCCCTGGACTAAAGACGGGTTCTACCAGGATGCGGATAAAGATACCCGGCCAGGCACCCACCCTTATTACCATGCTGGTCTTTACTATATTCAAGAGCCCAGTGCGATGTTGCCTGCAGAGCTGCTTGATGCGAAGCCAGGGGAGCGGGTATTGGATTTGTGTGCCGCTCCTGGCGGAAAAACGGTACAGCTTGCAACCGATATGGAAAACCAGGGTCTGTTAATATCCAATGATATCAACCCCAAAAGGGTTCAGGCACTGGTTAAGAATATTGAAATCAGCGGCATCACCAATTCTGTCGTTACCAACGAGAACCCTGAAAGCCTGGCCCAGGTTTATGAAAATTACTTCAATAAAATTCTTCTTGATGTGCCTTGCTCGGGTGAGGGGATGTTCCGGAAGGACTCAGAAGCACTTAAAAGTTGGAGCCGATATAAAGCAGAAGAATTGCAAGGTCTGCAGCGGAATATCTTTGCTGCTGCATACAAAATGCTTTCCCCAGGCGGCACAATTGTTTATTCCACTTGTACCTTCAACCCGGAAGAAAATGAAAAGAATATTGCGTATTTTTTGAACACCTATTCCGATTTATACCTGAAGGATATTCCGAAACAGTTTGGGATTGAATCAGGACGTCCTGAATGGGCCGATGGAAACCCGGAACTGACGAAAACAGCCCGTCTATGGCCGCACAGAGTGAAAGGTGAAGGACATTTTGCAGCGCTGTTAGGCCGCCTTGGTGAAGGAACCATTTGTACTAAGCCATTCACGGATACCGAGCCCGCAATAAGTTTTAGGAACTTTTGTGAGGATAACCTGGTAAATCCGCCTCGTGGTCTCTACCACATGAGAAGTAAGGGACTATATATTCTGCCCCAAGGATACGAGCACCGAAACAACTTGAAAGTTGTTAAAACTGGATTATATGTTGGTTCGGAAGAACATGGCAGTTTTGTACCTTCTCAATCTCTAATCATGTCCCTGCAGTGGCAGGAGCTGAAAAGAAAGGAATCCTTTTCTCTTCAGGATCCAGATCTGAACCGCTATCTGAAGGGAGAGACCTTATTGCGGCAGGGCGAAAAAGGATTCATCGCATTGGGGGTTGAACAATTTCCATTGGGATGGGGGAAGATAGGTGAGAATGGGCTTAAAAACCTGTACCCCAAGGGTTGGAGGAAAACAAGGTGAAGTCACGTGGTTCACAAACAGCAATCAGACAATTTCGTGATAAGTGACATAGTTTACCCGCAAAATGCCGAGAACTTTGTTCATAATGGGCTTCAAAAACAGTTTGACAACAGGGGATGCTTTTGTTAACATAATTGAAGTGATTGGAATGGCTGGTACTGGGCATGATAATAATATCCCGCATCCAAAGTAAAGCATTCCTGATACGAGCAAAAAATCACTTGTGGTACAACGAAACATTATCACAAGCACAAAATCACAATTGGTAGAATTTTTTGCTTGACAATTAGAGCGTTCTATCATAAAATACATTTGTGTCTTTTTTCGAAGGGATGTAAAAAACCCTGGGAAAGGCTTGTATCAATAGTTTTGGTGGGTGTAGCTCAGTTGGTTAGAGCGCCAGATTGTGGCTCTGGAGGCCATGGGTTCGAATCCCATCATTCACCCCAAAAAAGTCAGAAAAACAGAGGCCGGAAGCTGTGATTCATCCGGTTTCCGACTTCTCGTACTGACTTAAACCATACGGTGGGATGTAGCCAAGTCGGTAAGGCACCAGACTTTGACTCTGGCATGCGTAGGTTCGAGTCCTGCCATCCCAGCCATATTATGACCCACTAGCTCAGGCGGTAGA
>JAAYKJ010000174.1 GCA_012522505.1 Clostridiaceae bacterium | reverse complement strand
TGAAACATCTTGTTGAAGAGGACTATGATTTATCGCCTGTGAAACATCTTGTTGAAGAGAACTATGATTTTTCGTCTGTGAACCAGCATTGTATAGCACTAAGCCCGGTCAGCTTTTAGGGGCATTTGATAAAAATACATGCTCTGAGGCAGGTTAACAGGGTATTCTTACAAAATCGCATAGAAAAAAGCTCCGGCTATACCGGTTAAAAAGGAACAGCTTACAATTACAACGGAGGTCAGGCCTATTGGAGTATAAAAACATATGCAAGGCAGAGTTCATATCCCGACCAAACAGGTTTATTGCAGAGCTTCTTATACAGGGGCAAAGAACGAACTGTCATGTTAAAAACACAGGAAGATGCAAAGAGCTTCTTACAAGCAAAGCGGTTGTTTATGTTGAACGGAACATGAACCCCGAAAGAAAAACACCCTGCTCCCTCATCGCAGTTAGGAAAGGGGAAAGGATCGTCAATATAGATTCCCAGGCACCGAACAAAGTATTTTACGAAGCCTTATTGGACCGTAAAATTAAGCTGCCGGGTTTTGAAGAAATTACGTATGTGAAAGCTGAAAAAACATATAAACGGTCAAGGTTTGACTTTTATGTTGAAAGTCATGAAAAAAAAGCATTCATTGAAGTAAAAGGCGTTACTCTGGAAGAGAACGGAGTGGCTAAATTTCCAGATGCCCCAACCGTACGGGGAGTGAAGCATATTTTGGAGCTGGTTCAGGCAAGAAGAGAAGGATATTACGCATCGATTGTCTTTATCATCCAGATGAACCGTATTCAATATTTCACCCCCAACGATGAAACGCATGGCGAATTCGGTGAAGCGTTGCGGCTCGCTGCAAAAGAAGGTGTAAACATACTGGCATATGAATGTGATGTTACGCCATGCACTATAGACGTGAATGGTAAAGAGTGCCCAATTGTACTGTAGTATTTGCACCCACTTTACAGAGCAATATATCCTTGAAATCTGCAATGCAACCATGCTACTATATGTATATGGAAGCATTATTTTGCATTATCTGTCCAAGAGCGCCCCTATCATGAATTCAATGAGCGCTTGCGCGATTTGTGCGGCTAAAAATACGCTCCCTCTATTCGTGGCCTTTAGGCCAGACAGGGGTCTTAGGTGCATTTGATGAACAAACAAAGGCAAAGGAGTGAAGTAAATGGTACTGAATGATTCTGGTCTGCAGAACAAGAGTGCCTGGCAGGAAGCCGGTTTTGAGCTGCCCCGGTTCAATCGTAGCGATGTCAGGGAAAAAACACTGGAGAGCCCGGTATGGTTACATTTTGGGGCAGGAAATATCTTTAGAGGCTTTCTGGCGGCACTTCAACAAACGCTCATAAACGAAGGGAAAAGTGACAAAGGAATTATTGTCTGTGAGGGATATGACACCGAAATCATCCACCGTATCTACAAACCCCATGATAACTTAAGCGTACTGGTCATCCTGAAACCCGATGGGAACATGGAAAAAAAAGTAATCGGATCGGTTGTGGAAGCGCTTACAGTAGATTCTACGCAATTGGAAAGCTGGAAGGCACTGCAGGATATTTTCGCTAATCCGTCGCTGCAGATGGTCAGCTTTACTATAACCGAAAAAGGATACAACCTGACCAATGTACAAGGTGATTTTTATCCCGATGTAACCAGTGATTTTGAAACAGGAACAGCACTACCAAAAAGCTTTATCGGTAAGTTGGCTGCCTTGTGCCATGTCCGGTATAAAAAAGGGGAAAGCCCAATATCGCTGGTCAGTATGGATAACTGTTCTCATAACGGAACACTTCTGTACCAAGCAGTAGACACCTTCGCGAGGGAATGGGCAAAGCGGGGGCTTGTGGATAATGGGTTTGTGGACTACATTGAAAATCCCGACAAGGTCTCCTTTCCATGGAGTATGATCGATAAAATCACACCGAGGCCTGATATGGGTGTGAAGGAAATGCTTGATAAAAGTGGCCTATCAAATACCGAGATTGTTACAACAGCGAAGAATACCTATATTGCACCATTTGTCAACGCAGAAAAGCCACAGTATCTTGTGATAGAAAACCTGTTTCCAAATGGTCGTCCACCGCTGGAGGAGGCAGGCGTTATATTTACAGACAGGGAAACTGTGGATAAAGTAGAAAAGATGAAGGTCTGCACCTGCTTGAATCCGCTCCATACAGTTCTGGCTATTTACGGGTGTATTCTGGGCTATAAGGCTATTTATGAAGAGATGAAGGATGAACAACTCAACGCGTTTGTGCAGAAGGTTGGTTTTGTGGAAGGTTTACCTGTGGTGGTAAACCCAGGAATCATCGATCCGGAAGACTTTATCCGGGAAGTGGTTGAAGTGCGTTTCCCAAATCCATTTGTTCCAGACACCCCGCAGCGAATTGCAACAGATACTTCTCAAAAGCTGGCTATCCGATTTGGAGAAACCATTAAGGCGTATGAAAGACGAAGTGATCTGGATGTTCCCGACCTGAAATATATCCCACTTGTTTTCGCTGGCTGGATAAGATATCTGCTGGCCGTTGATGACATCGGAAATCCTTTCACATTAAGCCCGGATCCGATGATGGATCATCTGAAGAAAATCGTTGAAGGCATATCCCTGGGAGATAAAGGACCGTTTGATGAAAAACTAAAACCGCTTCTGAGCGATGCATCAATTTTTGGTGTCGACCTATATGAAATTGGGCTGGCCGACAAGGTTTTAAGTTACTTTGCAGAGCTGATTCAAGGGCCAGGTGCTGTAAGAGAAACATTGAAGAAATATCTGGGGTAGAGAATAACAAGTGATAGGTATATTGTACATTTAACAAAGACAAGCGGTGTATTCCATTTTGGATTATACCGCTTTTTTTCAAACGCTTGTTAATTCCGCATGCAGGGCTTCTCCATCGGGCTATAATACGCTTCAGTCATTTGTGGCCGCAAGCGATATTGTCTTGACACGTCATAACACACTTGTTATATTCTGACTATAACAAATAGCCAGAATGGCATTAGTGAAGAAGGAAGTGAGGTAAATGAGCAGCATGGAATATCTAAATTCAATGGTTAGCACAGGATCTCTTGTTTTCATGTTTTTTACAGCCTTGTTTACAACGGTTGGGCCAGTTCTTGCGGCGATTCTCTTCTATCGAAGGCAAAAATATTATCTGGGATCAGTTTTTACTGGCGCAGCTGTCTTTATCCTTTTTCAGTTGGTGACCAGAATACCCCTTATTCAGCTTGTTCTGCCCGGAATGGATTGGTACAAAGAGACAATACAAAGTAACTTATGGACATATGGATTGTTTCTTGGTTTTACTGCCGGGTTGTTTGAAGAGGTGGGAAGATATCTTG
>JAAYKJ010000173.1 GCA_012522505.1 Clostridiaceae bacterium | reverse complement strand
TCTTTCTCACGATCAATATATCCTCTGAAGAGATAATATACCCTTCCTCCAAAGCTTTTTCGATATATGTGGATGCCCAGTAATCCTTTCCGTTTTCAACCTGATGCCCCATCACTGTGACGATCAGCTTGATATACATATCTACCGTCAGCGTATCATTTGGCTTAAAGGTTCCGTCGGGATATCCCGAAAAAATTTCCCGTGGATCCTTCAGGATATATTGCAGATCTTCCATATACCATGCTGTATCCGGTACATCCGGAAATTGATTCACTTCTGCCTTGGCGGAAATATTTCCCACAAGCAGTATGACTGCGATCATCATTTTTACAAATATTCTTCTGACTCTTTTCATCACAATTTCCTCCATTCATATGGTTTATCAAATGCTACTAAGACACCTGCCTCATATGGCCTAAAGACCAAGAATATAGGAAGTGTTCGCGCAAGCGCTCATTGAATAACTTTTATCATAATATCCAGTTATTATCAATCAATATTTATTTTACCATAAGAAGTTTTCTGTAATATATATTGCCTTTCACTTAAGGGTTCAAAAAAACTGAAATATGCTTTGCATATAACATAAGGCGCTATCAAAGAAAGTTACATCTGTCCAGACAAAATATCCTTCTTCTGCTGTAAGAGAAAAAACAAAGTAGCGTGGTTCGCTGGATTATGTTGCACGAGAAAAGGTAAATCATCGTGGTTCACTGGATTATGCTGCAAGCTAAGGCTTACAGATGTGGCACGGGAAAGCACCCTCCAAGGCACATTCCTCACGTGTATCATATACTTCTTCTTTTTTAGTCAATTGACTGCAGTTTTCCCGGTGATAATACAGCAAACCATTTGGCTCTTGTTGTATATAGTATTGATAGCTTCTAACAATTCTTGAAGCCCCCAATGCGAAATTGTTATAGCGCTCCCCGCCTATACCTATGGGAATCCCCTGAAAAAAAGCCAGAAAACCTATATCCTCGATATTATTGTGCCAATCCGCGTCAGATATCGTAGGCGGGCTGAATTGGTATGTGATTCCAAACCTTCTTGCATAAACATTATGCTTGTTTATTGCTTCATTCACATCTTTCTCGATCGCTTCCACAATAGTTCTCTTGCGCACTGTTTCAAACAACCCATCCTGCTGGATTATTTCTGTATGCAAAATTGCTTTCAGGTTTTCCTGGGTACCTTCATAAACCTGGTTTCCGGAGATCTCCAAAACCCGAACATTCTTGTCCAGTGTAAACAGATAAACGAAATCATTGCTTTCATAACTATACGGTTTTTTAGGTTTCCATATCATTTTTTCTTCTCTATCCCCATCACTGTTCAGATATTCCTCCATGGAACAAACCCAGTATCCGTCATAATCGATGAGTATCATAACCGGGATATATGCCATCAAAAGGTTCGTGGCTGTTTCATCACCAAGCACCTGAAAATTGGTTAACAACGTATTATTAAAGGCTGCCAGGGCTTTATCCCTTGAAATAGATAGATTTTGGTTTGCTCCACGCACAATCATGGCTTCGGAGGCATCTTCAACAGCTGTGTCCAAATATCGGTTTATCGTCATGTTTTTATATACAGTATTTTGAAGGTTATCCGATTGAATTCGCAGTATCTGGACAAAAGGTAATATAATGATGATAAACAGAATGGCAAGATCAGTTATTTTCATCTCGCACCATTCCTCCATAGTTCACAATAATTCTTTTTGTTGGGAGCTCGGTCATTAATAGCATTTCCTGTACTCTGGATGCAATTGTTTTATTTTTGTTTACAACATGTACTGAAAATATGTCCCCTCTGGACAGATAATAGTATATGTCGGTCTGCGGTTGACTTGTTTCAGGAAACAATGCTTCCATGATTTCATCGGTATAGGTGGTTTTATAATTGGTCCTGTAGTCATGTTGAAAGGATGTGAGCTCTGCAGGATCCGTATAAAGAGGATCAATACTTACATGGTTGTGTTCCATACGGATGTCATAACTGTTCCCTGTAGCGGACAGAACTTCTGCAAACTGAAGATACATTGTTGGTGTGACATACCCCAGGTTTCGTACCGAATCTACAAATTGCGTTGTTTCGTTTAAAACAAATACTCTTGTAATATCATCCTGACGAGCTAACATATTCTCAACCGGAAAGATATATAATAAAAGAACAGCAATAAGCAACGCAATTACCTTACTGAGCATATCAGACATCCTGTCACCTCCTATCGTTTACGGTACTGTACAGAAGTAACCTCACCCGAATCATTGAAAAAATACTGTACCGAATACCACGCTGATTTATCGATCAGACTGAAATCGAAAGAATTGGCATCCTGTGTGCAAAGGACAACATGCGAATCAATAAGGATATCTGTCTCCAGCCCGTTTTTTATGCACCCGGCTATATCGCCTCCCCGTACATCCGTATATTGCACATTTTCCCCTGATACCTCATAAACCGTCCCCTGGTCATTTATGCTATGGTTGATCAGGGTAATTGTATCTAAACTGTTCCAATACAAAACAAAGAACAGGGAAATTGCAATAACAATAAGGAAGGTTATAGAAATAATTGATAACATTTTGGATACATTTTCATCCATCTTCTTCACCACACGATTTTATTATTAATTTGTAACACCGTTCTTATTTTTGTGTAAATATCAGTGCTACGACAGTTCCGTTTTCATCCCGTATCAACTCACCTACAAATTTTCCATTTGGGTTGATATAATCGTTGTGGCTTTCATCCATTGCATCGGAAATCTTTTTACCTGATTTTGTGCCAATGGTTCCAATGCCGTTTGAAATTGTTACATTATAAGCATACCAGGTGCCCGATGTGTTCTTTTTCGTTTTTACCTGAATACCAATATATTCATCCTTGAACTTCTTCAGGGTATTGGCAACCATACTTCCGTCGCTCTCCATGCCATCATACATCGTGTACTGGGATTCCGACATTTCACCACTGATCTGCCCCAACTTGCCTATTGCGGTTTGCGCTGTGTTTTGGCCTGATCTCATCAATAAGAAACCGATAGATACAACGATAAGGGTGATAACGACCCCTGCTCCAATAAGAATGGCTTTTAGTGAGTTTTCCATAAATCAAATCTCCCCTCTTTTTATTATTAATTTTCAAGCCTGTATAACAGACATGATTCCAATTTAAGGCTCACCTTCTGTGGTGTTTTTCATATGCCGGTCCTAACCGGTATATGGGTTTTGCCAAGAGCGTGATAGTCATGATGAATTATGGACTTACGTTCATACAATTGAACTGTTCGAACAATAGCATGGGCTGTTGAAGATAACTAAAACGCCTTGCTGATCTCCTCAGAAAATTCGGTCAACTGTGCCGCACTTACCAGAATAAAAGGAAGTAGAAGGTACAAAAAAACGGTTGCCCCTAATGGAATAAAAGCAATGAATTTTCCCCACATTCCTTTCTTGTTTACCAAAATTTCATTGTCTTGCTTTCTTTTTTCCTGATAATACTCCCTTTCGGTTATAAGCTCGTCAAAAGCGTGTTTAATGGTGATCTTATCAGCAGCAGACTGAAGGTTTTCGACAATCCTGACGAAGGGAGTATAGGGTTCATCCAATGCCAGCTGCTCTAAAGCCTGCCTGTCTCCGTATTCATAATTGTTGATGCATTTGGATATAGAACTTTTGAAAATATCCGCGAACTGTTCCATCCAGCTTAGGATGTCTTCCACATGAATCCTTTCGATGTGAATCAGCATTAAAATAATGGTATGGAACTGCATTACCTCATCTTCCATATTCATCTTCTGAACTTTCTCTCTGAAAAGGAGCATCCACCATGGAAGTTGGTATGCAATTATTCCTATAAGAATGGCTAGAATTAGTTCCCACCATTGAAACCTTTGCCGGTTGTACACCTCCAGCTTGTTTAAAATCCGCTTTGCTGCAATACCGGATTGTTTGGAGTTGGTGTATTCCGCTGTCTCCTGAAGAAATCTTTCAAGTTGCGTAAAGGATACATTCTTGCCTCTAAACATTAAGATATATTTTCTGTCACTTTCAAGCATTTCAATTTCAGCCTGACTATCTATCTGGCCGCTAATTTCAGCAAATTGGAAGCTTGCGGAAGAATACAATAGGTTATGACGGACTATGCTGTGGGCATTCATGCATATTCCAACCGTACCGATAAAAGCCAGGACAGCATATAAAATCTTCTTTGCCAGAAACATGTTTACACTGATTTTTGCACCGGTTTTTTTCAGAAGCTTGTCATATTTCAGCGCTTTTGCATAATCCTTTTCAATAATCCCCTCAATAAATACCCTGAAGAAACGGATTTTCAACAAGAGCTGCGACAGTTGGTTGTTTTGCGGCGAATACTGTACATTGCTTTGTAGCCTTCCAATGAGCTGATAAGCTGAAAAAATCAGCCCAAAAAGAGCAACAACTGCCAAAACGCCATAGGCACCTTGGTAATACGCTGTTAGTTCTGGGATGTTAGATGTGGCCCAGTTTTCCAAAGGGCGCAGCGTGAATATCGGAAAAACGGAGATGACCGAAAGGCTTTGAAACATATATCCTAATTTTTCCCTCCTAAGCAGTTCCATATTGATCTCCTGTTTCAGGTAGTTCAGGTTGTTCAGGAAAATAGACTTGTTCTCAACAATCTTGTCGCCAAACCGCTGTACCAGATAGCACATAGCGAGAAAGGTTTTCATAAACTTGTTGGGAGCAGTTTCATTGTATTGCTGTATGTCATTGTCAATATCCGCAGAGGTAAGTACGTCATAAATCCGGTTGGCGTGGAGGGAAATTTCATATCCGCATTCTGAAATACTGTCATATACTGCTTCGTCCACCATTCCGTGCTCATGATAATGGTGCCGGACATTCCCAAGAAAGGCTTCAAACTGCCTCAGCAATTTGTTATCCATCTTGTCTATCATCAGCCGGAGGATCTGGTTATGGATCATGTATACCGTAAGGAAGGAAATGCACAGAAAATACAGATTTCGGCTGCAAATCAACAGAAAAACCAAAACCGAGAATGTAACGCCCAAAGCGATCAGCGTAAAGCGCATTGTCTTTCTGCTGATGGTCCAGTCATCTGATAAATTAACGAGTTCGATGCGCTTTCTGATCTTTAGCATATACTTTTTTAGCGGTACCACTCGTTGAGCCTGTATATATAAAGAATATAAGAAATCCTTACCGGACCTTCTCTCTACCTTAAGACCTTTCTCATTTTTTATCCTTATCAACTGAACAACCGCGACATACGCAATGATGAGAACAATCGAAAGCAAAACCAATAGAATAAGCAGTGTTCTTTTGGTCGTTTCTGTCATTAAGTTTCACCTCCTATACCTAAGAACAGGAGTATTGGCTGCGGAGAACTCCCTTTTGGGACATCCGGTTCTATAATCATTTTCTTTTGTGATCTCTTCTTCACCTTCGGGGAAATGTTGATCCAAAAATGCAGAAAACTCTTTCTGCTCTTCATCGGTCAGGTTTTTCATGATTTCTGCAATTTGTCGGCAACTGGGACGTTCCGCACATTTATATACCCCATTGTCATAGACCACAATGTCTCTGGTTTGGAAGACTTTACGATCGGTCATGCGAATGAAAAATTCACGTGCTGCCCAAAGAAACTCTGGTAATGAGTTTCCTTCCTCGAGCGGCTTAAGTTCAGGATAATTTTCATTTTCTACCGGAATCACCTCCGTAATCCTTTCGACATATCGATGTCCTGTGATATCTTTGGTCAGGTGGATGTCGAAATTGATAACATCGGCAACCTGCTGCTCTGCAATTTTTTCATTACTGAAAGCCCCTGTCTGCAGAAGATTATTCCGCAGAGCCTTTACCAAGTTATCCGTGGATTTGGCGTGATGTGTGAACAGGGTAAAAAGACTTGCAACCTGTGCCATCTGTATCATCCATGCACTGACCGGTGCAGTGGCAACCTCCCCAAGTATGTTAACGGTTCCGTCTGTCTTCTTTTGCAAGTCCAGCCCTTCCTGGCCGGAAATCGTTGGTGTTTCCCGGAAGGTTAAAATATTCCTTTTAGGATAGATCCGCCGAAGATGCAATTCGAAGGCCAATTCCTGTATCCGCAGCGTAAAAGCAGGACTGATGTATTTGATGATGGCCATCAGCAGCGTTGTCTTCCCTGTACCCTGTGAACCAGTGATCGCAGTAATACGACAGCCTTTTACAAGCCATTTAATAAGACCAATAGGGATTTCTCTGCCCTTGTCGGTGATGAGTTCTTCCGGTTCTGCGATTTCGATGGAATCGAATTTTCTGACAAAGAAAGCCCATGACTCTGCAAAGGGTGGTCTTACAACGACGACGCGGCTACCATCCTTCATTTCATTGACCTTGTAACCATTGCTCTCACTAAGCTGTCCAGGATAGTTATAGCGGTAAATATTTTTACAAACACGTATCAGCTCTGCTTCTGATCCAAAGCTCAAAAAGGAAAAGTGAATGGTTTTCCCTTTAAAGAAAACCCAAACGGAGTCATAGCTGGATGGAAGCGAAGCGACAATGGAAATTCCCACTGATAAATCGATCTCTTCGTTAAAAGTTGAAGGAATACCCGAGACACCTCCAGATACCCCGTCAATTCGCATATCTCTGATCTCATCAATAACGCCATGGCCCTTGTACAATTGATAGAGCCTTTGAGCGAGGATATTCAGCTTATCTTCAAAACGGTTCACGAAATATTGCCTCTTAGCATAGATTTTTTCGATATCATCTTGAGTAACAATATAGGAAATCCCATCATTCGATTGCTGCGGACTGTCCAGATGATTTTCCAGTATTAGCGCTTCAAGCGCTCTGTAACCATGCTGTTTTTTATAGTGATATAGTAGAATATCAAATTTGTCTTGAGCTGACAGTTCCTTAGGGTTATCAAAATTCAAGACAAGGTTAATATTGACTTCATCGATTTGGTATCGATTTACGAGAATGTCTTTGATAAAATCCTTAATATAGTTCTTGGAATTCATGTCTCCATATGTACAGGTTTTTAAGGCTTTTCGCAGCTGATTCTTGTTATGAACCCTTTTTTCAAACTCCTCCTTTGTGATGCTCATTTCATACAGATTCGTCTTCAGAATATCATTGAAAGCTTCCCTTACAAATTGCAGGATTGTACCGAGGCTATATCGTTCCTCATCGGGATGACTATCCACCAGGGTTGCCCGGTTATGTCTGTAGTACATAACACAAAACATCACAAGTGCTGAAAGTATGAGCACAATCAAAAATTCATTCATATCCGTTCCCCACCTGAACCTTTTTTAGGGCGGTATCGATCTCCAGCCGTTTAAGGATCGCTTCAACTGTTTCCCGAACCCCACGAACAAATGGATAATGAATGTCTTCATTATCTGCTGCCAGATTTTTCATGAAAAAATCAACCACTCTGCTGTCGGCACAGGCGTCAGCAAAACCAACATCATATGGTATGGCATGGACATCCATCTGTCCTAATTTTTTACGTATTGCTCTCAGGTTGTATCTTGAATTCGAATCATATTTCCCCAAAAGCACCATCATTTTGTCCCGAAAATCAAAGTTATCTTCCAGAAAATTGTCCAAGACATGAACATTCTGGCTAAGATTGACCACGATCAGATCGGACTGTTCCAGGATCTTCATTGAAATTTCATTTCTCCCCGGTGCTGTATCGACCAAGACAAGATCGTAATACTTTGAAGCAGACTGTAAAATCAACCGGATGGCGTTATTGAGATTGCTGACATATAATTCACGGTTCGTGTTCTGTGTTCCAAACAGAAGATCCAGCCGATTTTTTAGAATTGTTGTGGAGAAACCTGCAATCTCATCCTTCTCAACCTTGTTAAACCGAATGAACCGGCTGAGGGCATCAATACCCGTGTCCGATAAATCTGTCAGCTCATGCCGTATATATCGTTTTTCAATAAATGCTGCTTCAAGCGTACTTCTATCGAAGTGGTTATGCGTCACGATGATCCGCAGACGATTTTCCAATGCTGCAAGAACAGCAATGGCTGTCATATTTAGTGTCGTCCCCAACTGATGGGAATTGCTCCAGAAAGATACCTGCACTTTTTTATCCTCCGCTTTGTGCTTTTTTCAGTGCTCTTGTCGCAGATTTCTTATCGTATCCAAGAAGTTCTGTAACGCATTCAAAAAGCATACTTCTAAAGGCTTCTGAAATCTTTGCAAAATGGAAGATGTCGTCATATTGGCTCAACAACCTTTGATAGTAATCCTTCTCATGAAGATAAAGCTCGTATTTTGCAAGTAGATTTGTAAACTGTCCTGTCTGTAACAGGGAATCAATATATCGTGGCCGTATTTTTCCAGGTACAATGTCCCTGATAATCCTGATAGCATCCGGGGTAAACTGCAATCGGCTTAAGACAATGGATAATGGAACTACATGATGTCTGTGCATGTCGGTTACAACAAACAGGGCTTCAAGCTCCGCTTCTTTTTCAAGAGCATGCAAGTTCACACCATAATCCACAAGCAAAATGGTGTAGTTCTTAACTGGCAGCTCTGCAGTATTGATACCCTTACTGTTAGAATAAAAGTCAACCCCTCTGTAGTCCAGCCTGTCCTCAGTATCGATTGCGTCCGGCACGGATAGTTTGAGTTCATGTTGCCCGGAGCAGTCTATAACCGCAACATTTTCTCCCAGGCAGGTAAGAATTCTTGCCATGTATAGTATGATATCTGTTTTACAAAACCCGATAAAACCAAGCCGAATGGATTTACTCGACATAAAATGCCCTCCTGGTTTTCAATAATTGTGTCTCGAATAATCAGTCGGCCATATAGTTGAGTCTTAAGGTGCTTTCCGTTCCTCAAAGCAGATTACGTTTTTTTAGACAGCCCTTCACAGTCTCAAGCGTAACTTCTGTTTTTCTTGACAGCCACTACGGTCCTGACAGTTGCGAAACAAATGGCTGCTGCACTATCTCGATACACACTGAAGCTGTATGTTAAACGTATTATTGAAAAGGAGACTCTTCTTCAGGAGATTGCTGTTGCAGCTCTGTTCTATCCTGCATGGCTTTATTAAGTTCCTCGTTTTTAATGGTTTCAGTAGTCTTCGTTATCTCTTCATTTACACCGCCTGATACCATAGCCGCCTCATCAACGGAGATTCTTTCCAAATGGCTTTCCAAAACCTCTCGGGCCTGACGAGCCAGTGCATCGGATGCGGTTGAAAGAATATTTGGATCCTTCCGCATCAAATCGAGAACATACTGATTGGGTGGATAATATGATGTTGCTGCGGTCTGCATTTCTGGCTGGACATAGGTGGTTGCGTAAATCTTTGTCCCAGGATTCAGATAAGCATCAATAATTGCGCTTGATATCAGGTGTATTTCAGTTTCATTCAACCAAACCCATATGATGTTGTCAGCAGGCTTTATTTCCTTAATTTGCTTCTTGCCAAGCACAATATAATTTTCCGCATTGGGAAAAACGATACGGATATCAACATAATCTCCTTTCTGTTGATCGGTCTGAATAAGGAACATGTTGAATTCTACCTTCCTTATGTCGTCAGCCGGTGGAACACTGACAACCGATGATTTTGTGACGGGGAGCCCCTTTGGCAGCTTCACAATACTGGTCTTTCCCATATCGGATTCATCCAGCAACTGATCTTGGCTGAACTCAATTTTCATATTAACCTGATCGAACATTTCAGCAGATATAACAGCACCGTATTCTATATCTTCCTTCGGAACAAACACCTTGCGTTCGAGCAGATACAGCTGAGACCTGTATTTCCCGATTTCATCTTCATGAAGTTTGGTCAAATCATCTGTATGTTTTCTGTATAGATAATATAATCCGCCGGCTATAACGACGATGGTCACAAGTATGATAACCCCTTTGAGCAATGCAGCAGGTATTTTGCTTCTTTTCTTTAGAAATGCCACTACATCTCCCTCCTTTTTCTGATAAAGTTCTTCCTGTTCCCGGATTGAAATAACCTATCATAGATCAACCCCAGTTCATGTTTTTCCGCCTGTGCCATTTTCCAGGGATTGATCGCATAAGGAACTGTAATCATATTGGAAAAACGATAATAGGATTGAATGATATGCATCGATTTCATGTTTTGCAACGGAAAGCAAAGATAGGTATTGTCATCTTTAGAAATCTCACCATACTTTTTCAGGAACGCGCCCAAATGTCCAAGCTTCCAGTCGGCACCAGGTACCAGGATCAGCTTTACATCGCTTCGTCGTATCATGATGGATACATATTCATCATAAACACCATAATCGATCAGAATATAGTCGTATTCTGCCCTTTTGAAATTGTCGATCTGCTCTTTTCCCATGGCCGGAAAAATGGATAGGCCATGGATTTGAAAGAAACCATTTCTCTGAAACTGAGTATCCTTTCCAACCAGCTTGCACAATGCCATCGTATCCCGATTTTCGCTGTATTCCAGAACAGCAGTCTTAAAACCTCTGTTTTTCAGCCACATTCCAAACAAAAGACAAAAGTGAGTTACGCCAACTCCACTCTGGGTTCCTGACACACTGATCTCCACAGCATTCTTCCCAATGGCTTTCGGTACTAAGGAAGGGGATTGATCCATGCTTGGATTATTTATCGCTGTTTTAATTTCTGCAATATTGAAATATCGGTCCTCTGGATTTTTTGAAACACTCTTTATCAATACTTGTCCCAATTGAGAAGAAACACCTGCCATTGAAAGTGCTTGTCCACATTGCTGTTCACTTAAGTGTAGCGGGTGCTTCCCTGTGAGTAGATGAAATAATGTCATGCCAAAATTATAGATATCGGTTCTGATATCGGTCTGGGCTGTACCAAACTGCTCAGGAGCGGCATATCCTGGTGTACCTAAGTACACCGTATCATCAACTCTATTCTGTTTAAAAAGCCGGGCTGTTCCAAAATCAATCAGACGTATGCTGTCACCAGGCAGCAATATCAGGTTGGAGGGTTTCAGATCCCTGTAGATAATCGGTTCAGGTTTGTGGCTGTGTAGATACATAAGTGCATCAAGAATCTGATCTGCCATATTTCTGACCCGTTCTTCTTCAATCGGCCCAAACTCGTCAAGCACTTTCTGCAATGTAGGACCGTCATAATAATCGAATACCAGAATGGTTTCCCGGCCTTCGGCAATAACGTCCACAAGCCTTGGAAAAGCCGGATGATTTATGTTTTTCAAGATTTTCAACTCATTCATCGCGCAATCTTCGGTAGATTGAATAACCTTCAAAGCCCATGGCGTTTTCAAATGGACGTGATATGCTTTATAAACTTCCGCAGAACCGCCAGTTCCAAGTTTTTCGGTGATCCTGTACTTACCATTGATTACTTTACCGACCATAATAAACCCTCACAAAAGATATCGTTTCTGTCTAGCAGCATCCTCATTATCGTGAGCATCTTATACTCGCGCCTGTTTTTATCTTTCGTAAAAGGGATATTGACCTATTTGTGGTAAATTGAGTCTTAACTATTTTAATACAGTTGAAGTTGGTAATCAAACTATGGATTTGCTATTTTTTGGTTACTTCTTCCAAATTCGTGCGTGAATAGCCTGTTTTCATGCACAAATAAAAAAATCGACGTTTTTCGATGTTTAAAACGCCGATTTTTATGGTTAAAAAGTCAGGAAATAGTCTGTTGTTTTTATATTATGGTGTTATATCCTATTCACACCCGTTTTCACTGCTGCAGCAGCGACAGCTTCTGCTACCTTGCTTCCTACCCTGATGTCAAATGGAGCTGGAATAACATAGTCAGGCTTCAGCTCGCTATCTGGAATAATGGCTGCAATCGCCTTGGCAGCAGCTATTTTCATCTCATCATTGATGTCACTGGCCCTTACATCCAGTGCCCCCCTGAACAATCCGGGAAATGCCAGAACATTATTGATCTGGTTAGGGAAATCAGAACGTCCCGTTCCAATCACTTTTGCACCAGCTTCTTTTGCTTGATCAGGCATAATTTCCGGAGTGGGATTTGCCATTGCAAAGATCACCGGATCCTCTGCCATAGTCCCAACCATTTCACGGGTAAGGATGCCTGCAGCCGAAACACCTATGAATACATCTGCGCCGATGATAACATCCTTTAAAAGGCCTTTTTTCCGTTCAAGATTCGATAACTTTGCCATTTCTGCCTTTTCTGCATTCAGGTTCTCTCTCCCATCGTAAATGGCACCTTTTGTATCGCAAAGGATTACCTTTTTCAGCCCCATGCTCATCAAAAGCTTTGTAATGGCTATTCCAGCTGCACCAGCACCATTCACAACAACCTCAATTCCCCTTATATCCTTTTTTACCAGCTTAAGTGCATTTATCATAGCTGCAAGAGTAACAATAGCTGTACCATGCTGATCATCATGAAAAATCGGTATGTCACATTCTTCTTTCAACCGTCTTTCAATTTCAAAGCATCTCGGAGCTGAAATATCTTCAAGGTTGATCCCTCCAAAGCTGCCAGCCAGCAATTTCACAGTCTGAACAATTTCATCTACATTTTTGGAACGTATGCAAAGCGGGAAAGCATCAACATTTCCGAATGTTTTGAACAAAACACACTTTCCTTCCATAACAGGCATTCCTGCTTCAGGTCCGATATCTCCCAGACCAAGTACAGCACTTCCGTCGGTAACAACCGCAACAAGATTCCATCTTCTTGTAAGGCTGTAAGACAGATTCACATCTTTTTGTATCGCAAGACAAGGCTCGGCCACACCGGGAGTATATGCCAGGGAAAGGTCATCTTTGTCATTAACAGGAACAGTATTGATCACCTCAATCTTTCCCTTCCATTCTCCATGTAGCCTTAATGCTTCTTTTCTGTAGTCCATATTGGTTTCTCTCCTTAAACTTTCACCGTTTTTCTGTTTGGTTCAAAACGTGAACTTATGTATCATGCACAGTATTCGCAAGACATTTGCAGTATTGATTTGCCAAAACATCATCATGAATTCTTTCCCGTATTGGAATAAGAGTTTCTCTATGGATATCCTATCGTGTTTTGAATTGGGTATCAACAAGAATGTTTTCAACTGATACAGCCTGTTACGGCCCATATGGGCTGACAGCACCCCCTTCTTCACACACAAGAACTTCTATCGGTGAACGATCCCAGTATACCAAGATAACCCTGAAATCATCTCTTACCGCTCTGTCTGTAACACGGGGTGGTCCTGTAAAAACCACCTTTATATTTGTTATTCCTTTTTTTTTCAACACTTCTTTTGCTTCGCCAAGCAGCGTTCCTGCCAGTTCCAATGTATTCATGCGCTTCTCCGACTCTTTATGAAATTCCTTTTTCGGTGATGGTAGAGTATTTCACCGAAATAGCGTTACATATCTTACATCAAATTTTATCTTCGTCAACAGAACAAGGTGGAAAAGGAATACTCCTCCTCCACCCTTAATTCAACAGTTTTGTCAGCCAAGTGACATATCTCCGTGGTTCTACTGAAGTTCCGAGCCAAGGAACTGTCCCCTTCAAATGGCTTTAGACCTCCATGATTTCGTCTATTTTACCAGCTACAATCTTATCGATATCCTCTATGTAGCCATCTGTGATTTCCTGTATCTCTTTCTCGATGTTTTTCATGTCGTCTTCTGTGATTTCACTGTTCTTTTTCATCTTCTTATAGTTTTCCAGGGCATCGCGACGGATCTGGCGGATCGCTATCTTTGCATTTTCTCCGTCTTTCTTAACCAGCTTTGTCAGTTCTACGCGTCGTTCTTCGGTTAGAGGTGGGAAGACAAGACGAATGACCTTTCCGTCATTATTCGGATTCAAACCCATATTGGAAGCGTGGATAGCCTTTTCAATGGCAGACAACAGCTTGGCATCCCATGGTTGAATGACGATCTGTCTTGCTTCCGGGATACTGATGTTTGCGACCTGCGTGACAGGTGTAGCTGCGCCGTAATACTCAACCGTAAGCTTATCCAAAAGGTGTGGGTTTGCACGGCCTGCACGAATGTTGGCAAGCTCATCTTTTAGAACATTGATGGTTTTATCCATCTTTTCGGTTACATTTGCGTAATTCCTTTCCATGATTATACCTCCTTTGCAATATAGGTTCCAATAGTTTGGCCCGTGAGAACCTTAATAATATTATCAGGCTCTTTTATGCTGAAAACAATAACAGGTATGTTATTGTCCATGCAAAGTGTAGACGCAGTTGAGTCCATTACGCCCAGCTGACGGTTAATGATTTCAATAAAGGATATTTTATCGAATTTAACTGCATTCTTGTTGATTTTGGGATCTGAATCATATACCGCGTCTACATTTTTTGCCAGTAGAATTGCTTCGGCATCAATCTCTGCAGCTCTTAATGCAGCAGCTGTATCGGTTGTGAAATATGGATTTCCGGTGCCGCAGGCAAAAATAACAACACGCTTTTTCTCAAGATGCCTGACCGCCCGCCCACGAATATAAGGTTCTGCTATCCTTCTCATATCAATCGCCGTTTGGACACGTGTAGGCACACCTTTTGTCTCAAGTGCATCTGCAAGAGCCAGTGCGTTAATTACTGTTGCCAGCATTCCCATATGATCGGCAGTTGTCCTGTCCATTCCTTTTCCGGAGCGTCCACGCCAGAAGTTTCCTCCACCAACCACCACTGCTATCTCAACACCACTGTCTAAAGCTTCTTTGAGTGATGTGCAGATCGCGCCCAGCATTTCCTGATCAATTCCGAACCCATTATCCGCTGCAAGAGCTTCTCCGCTTATTTTCAGCAAAATTCGTCTGTATTTCAGTTCCATAAAACTCCTCCGAAACGCACCGTAATCGATTATTATGTGGAGACCTTTCGCCACTTGGGCACACACGTACGAATTATAGTCATCGTACCCTGTATGGCAGATAGGTTGCTTACAGCCAAACCCCGTTATTCACCGGCGGCCTAATTTGAAAAAAGGTATATTAATTATTCATTAATATACCTTTCCTGCTCATAGAATTAACCCTTTACCTGTTTCATCACTTCTTCAGCAAAGTTTTCTTCCCGCTTAGAGAGCCCTTCGCCCATTTCATACCTTGTAAAACGGCGGATACTGATCTTTTCACCAATCATTGCGATCTTTTCATTAACAATATCCTGAACGGTTTTATCCGTATCTTTGATAAAAGGCTGTTCAAGAAGGCATATTTGCTTATAAAACTTGTCTATACGTCCGGCAACCATCTTCTCAGCAATATGTTCCGGTTTGCCTTCGTTCATGGCTTGTATCTTTAAAATTTCCTTTTCCTTTTCGATAACGTTGGCTGGAACATCTTCCCTTTGCACATACTGAGGGTTGCTTGCTGCAATCTGCATTGCAATATCCTTTACAAAGCTACGAAATTCAGTGTTCTTTGCTGCAAAATCAGTTTCAATATTGACTTCGACCAGAACACCGATTCTTCCTCCGCCATGGATATAAGATTCCACAATACCTTCAGCTGCAATTCTTCCAGCCTTCTTCGCTGCAGTAGCCAGGCCTTTTTCCCTAAGAAACTCAACGGCTTTTTCCATGTCTCCGTTGCTTTCGGCCAGGGCTTTCTTACAATCCATCATCCCGGAACCGGTTCTTTCACGGAGTTCCTTTACCATGCCAGCAGTAATTTCCATTAAAAGATCCTCCTAATCGTAATTATTCTTCTCCATCTTTTTCTTCATCAATTTCATCTTCTTCATTGATGATTACATTTTCGTCATCTTCATCATTTTCTTCTGATATATCCATTTGTTCGCCTTGTCTTGCTTCAATTACAGCATCTGCCATTTTACCAGCAATTAGCTTGACTGCACGAATCGCATCATCATTACCGGGAATGACATAATCTACTTCATCTGGATCACAATTAGTATCTACAATTGCTACAACGGGAATACCCATTTTTTTCGCTTCAAGGATAGCGATTCTTTCTTTGCGTGGATCCACTACAAATAATGCTCCCGGGGCTCTCTTCAGTTCACGAATACCACCAAGGTTCTTTTCAAGCTTTTCCATCTCCAGCTTCAGCTTGATAACTTCCTTTTTGGGTAGAACCTCAAATATACCCTCTTCCTCCATCTTCTGCAGCTCATTCAAGCGCTCGATTCGTTTACGGATTGTCTTAAAGTTTGTCATCATACCACCAAGCCAGCGGTTATTGACAAAAAACATCCCACATCTTTCAGCTTCCTGCTGAATCGCATCCTGGGCTTGTTTTTTAGTTCCAACAAATAGGATGTCGCCGCCTTCAGCCACAGTGTCACGAATGAAAAAATAAGCCTCTTCAAGTTTGCGTACTGTCTTTTGCAGATCAATGATGTAGATACCGTTTCTTTCTGTGAAGATATACTCCGCCATTTTGGGGTTCCATCTTCTTGTTTGGTGTCCAAAGTGAACACCTGCTTCTAAAAGCTGTTTCATAGAAATGACAGACATAAAATAAACCTCCTGTTTTACCCTCCGCAGCATTCAACTTCATGAAAAACCCGTGCAGGCACTAAATTCCAAGCCCTTGTCAAACCGTAAAAAAAGCAGCAATGCTGCAGTTTTAGGTGTTTACGGGAACATTTTCACAAATCGGACTGCGTGTGTATTTAAATTCTATAGTAGTATAACACACAAGGCTGTAATTGACAACAAAAATTTCAGAATCAACGAACAGCGGGAGCCCTGACGTTACAAACCCGTCACCGGATACTGCTTCAATTCAATTTCCTGTTTTCCCAGATTTTGCTTAAGCTTCATGACATTTTGCAGCGTATTGCCTGTAGGTTGGAGTGCGCCGATCACCTTTCCCATGCTGCCTTCGCCTTCCTCCCTGAAGGTATATAAACAATTCAGAATGATGTCGTTCGTATCGTAGCCCAGAACCTCGGAAATTTCAACTACCTTACGGGTACCGTCACGGAATCGGGAAAGAAAGACCATAATATCCAAGCTTGAAGCAATTTGCTTTCTTATGGCCTCCAGTGGCAGCGGTGCTGCCATAAGTACCATGGTTTCAAGCCTGGACAACATGTCTTTGATAGAGTTGGCGTGACCAGTAGACATGGAACCCTCATGGCCTGTATTCATGGCCTGAAGCATGTCCAGTGCTTCTTCTCCGCGCACTTCACCGACAATTATCCGTTCTGGACGCATCCTAAGAGATGTTTTAATCAACGCTTTCATCGGTATTTCACCAAGACCCTCGGTATTTGCATTCCTGGTCTCCATTTGGGCAAGGTTGACCACATTGGAAAGCTTCAGCTCAGCAGAGTCCTCTATGGTGATAATACGCTCATGGGAGGGTATAAAATTCGACAGCACATTCAAAAAAGTGGTTTTACCCGATCCAGTACCGCCACATATAAAGAGATTGTACTTTGCTCTGACCACCTTTTCCAAAAAATCAGCCGCTTGCTGCGTAATGCTGTTCATCTGCACAAGTTGTTGCATCGTAAGCGGGTTTTCCGGAAATTTACGGATCGTTACCAAAGGCCCGCGTAAGGCTATCGGATTTAGTACAACATTTACCCTGGAACCATCGGAAAGCCTTGCATCTACAATTGGTTGTGCTTCATTCACGCTTCTGTTTACACGAGAAACGATTCTTTGAATCATATCCTCAAGGTGTTCCCTGCTTTCAAAGGAAAGTTGAACTTTTTGAGAACGGCCGTTTTTTTCGACAAAAATGTTCTCTGGTCCGTTGATCATGATTTCTGTGATGTCTGGATCCTTTAAAAGCGGTTCCAGTATGTCCAGTCGGCGTAAAGAATTGAACACAGAATCAACAAGCAGTTTCTTTTCTGATATACCAAGGTGAAGATCTCTTGTTCGTTCAAAAACCTCTTCTTCGACAAGAGAGAGCAACTGCTCATCGATCTCGGCTTCTGAGCTATTCGTAAGTTCCCTTTTATGAACGACCTGCTGACGAATTTCCTTTTGCAATTCATGTCTTGATATGGCACCCATCTTACTCAATACCTCTCTTGGATGGACAAGGGCTTGAGATCTGTCTTGTTACGGTAACAAAGCCTTCAGTTGTTCCACGGCAGGTTCCGGTAGTCTATCAAAATTTCCCGCTGAATATGAATTAAGCCATTGAAGAAAATGCAGATCGTCAAAATGTTGAAGGAACATATCATCCCCATTTTCACCGGCCAATACCCATCGAAGCTTGTCCGGTGTTGAATTCGAAAGCCCTGACAGCATATTTTTCAGCTTGAGGATCGGAATCGGATGCCTGTTCGTAAAAGGTATAACAACACAGGAGGCCAACTCAAGCCATTGCAAAACCATGGGACTGGTATTGCACTCTATATCCAATATAATGTTTGTAAAATGTCCCCACGAAACCAGAGATTCCATGAGGGTACCGTTTTCCTTGCTTGTAAGTTCCCATAAATCTTTCGGATTATCCATTGGAGGGATGAAATTGATTCCCGTGTCTGAACAGCATACAGAGCTTTCCATTGCGAATGCAATATTCCCTTTTGAAGCTTTGATATGATAAAGGATATCCGATAAACTTCTTCTGTTGGATGATTCATTTTGAAGAGAATAAAAAGGAAATGCCTCCATGCTTATGTATAAATGATCTTGCGATATCCCTGCCAAACATAATGCCATGGAAGATTTCAACTGGGTTTCCGGAGAAAAGCAAACCACAATATTGCTTTTGCACGTACTTTCCCATTCTGGCTGGTGGTTCCACTGTGACATAAGAGATAAGATTGCCGGGCACATTGAGGATGCTGCTTGATATTTTTGTACTGATGGAAGATTGGGTATCGGTTTCCCGAGAATAATGAAGTTGCCCTTTTGAGTGAGTTCAGCATTGACGAACTTTTCCTCGATTAAGAAGACATCGACATCTGAATCGCAGGTTAAAAGATATCTATTAAAGCTTTCTTCTTCGGTAAATGCAGAAATTTGAAACTGCTGTGATTTATTTTCCCTGAACCACTGCGTCAAACGCTGAACATATTCGACATCCCTGTCGGCTATAACCATATGAATTAAAGGCATTACTTCACCTCATCATTCTAAAGGTCATACATGGAATCCAATAATTCTTTGCCAACCTTTGTATTGAAATATTTCTCACGGATCTTGATGATCCCTTCTTCATCAATTGCGTGCTCATGCAGGTTAACCAGAAAATCGGCCTCGATCAGAATTTGAAAATCAACCCCGTCGATCAAGTGGTAGCTGTGATGGTGACCGATCATATAACAGATCCGATCAAGATCGTCCTGTTCAAGAGGAATATCCTTCAATAGTTTTCTGGCTACCGGAGGACCTTCCATTTCCTGATAGTGACCTGCGGTTGAGTTGTATTTGCGTTCGCTTTCCGGTATTCCGATATCGTGAAGCAGTGCGGTGATTTCAAGTACTGTAAGCTTGTCCCTTTTCAGATTGGACAGGAGTGCGATATTTCTGACGAATGAATGAACCTTGATAGCATGTTGAATACGCTTTGGATCTCCTTTTAGATAGTCTACCATTTTTTGCATAACTTTTGCAACTGTAACGTCCGGCATGTACTTCCATTCCCTTCCATAAGGTGCAATTCCATTTTTTCCCGCACCCCTTATGATATCTAGCATTGTGCACCTTTTTCCGAGGTTTGTCAAGGAGAAAACACAGCTGTATTAAACTGTGAACCAGACCCATGGCTGCTCATTTTTATTGCCCTCTTGTCATCAGTGTTTTTGGGACATCTCCAATGATGACTGTTTCGGAAATAATCACAGTACGGTTCACTCTCTCTTCACGTTTCATCATTGGAAATAATATTTTTACATCAACCAACACATCCATTTGAAGACGATGGACGGTCTGATTGATTCCAGCATTATCAAAAAATGAACTCGGTGAAACCGTTACCTTCCCTTCCGGGATAACTCTGTATGATATAAAAAAGCCCAAAGAAGATAACAGACCGTTACCTGTGAATGCGCCTACCGGTGCTTTTATTTTGTCCTCCTGCCTTTCCTTGATTTCTTTTAGGATATTTTCCGACAAAACCGCTGCGAATCGGTTGACTTCCATCGTATTGGTTTCGACAGATGTTACCTGACCTTCTGGGTTTCTGGAAACAATTACAAAGCTATCAGAGGAAAACCCTGTCGTTTTCAAAACACCAAGGTCAATATATTCGTTTACCAACTGGGAAACTTTATACTCGCATATGCTCTCGGAAGCACTGTGGAAATTTTTCACCCCGCTGCTAAATGCACAAACGAAACAAACAACACATATAATAGAACGAAGAAGCAACAAAAAACTTCTGACATACAGGTTTGCTCGCACATTTCGTACAGGTCTTGTCCTGTAACGAGTTCTGATATACGGTACATATCTGGCATCTGTATACCTTCTCATAGAAATACCCCCATTTACAATCAGTATATTGTAATGGGGGTATTAAGGTGCTTGTAAGGCTAAGACTTTTTCAATTGCTTCTGAAAACAGCTTCCCGAATGCTCTTGATTGAACTATTTAGAAACCTTCTCAATGAAAATCCTATTATCAGCAAGTTGCACATCAGATCATTGACGCATTCATCCAAGCTCTCCTGGTATGGACACAAAAGCAAAGTTAAGTACCTGAGTGTATTAATTTGTCAATGTGTACACCATCAATTAGGCTGGAAAAGTTGAGTCAATTATTTTTTCGCCACCTTCACATCCGGATCAGGGAACCATGATCCTGATCCGTTGTATCTAACGTCCAAAAACGCTTTCTGATACCGTTTTGAAGATTATTAGTAGACATACTCTTCACCGAATATATCTGAGAATAGTTATTTATAGTTTTGTCCATTCCGTTATCTTCTTGCATCCATCAAAAAGCACACATACAGGATTTTAACCCCATATGTGTGCTTTATTCTGTTATCATCAGGTATTAATCCAGATAATCCTTCAGTTTCTTGCTTCTGCTAGGGTGGCGAAGCTTCCTGAGAGCTTTTGCTTCTATTTGACGAATTCGCTCACGGGTAACGTTAAATTCTCTGCCAACCTCTTCAAGTGTTCTGGCTCTTCCGTCATCAAGGCCAAAACGAAGTCTCAACACTTTCTCTTCTCTTGGTGTCAAGGTATCCAAGACATCTATCAGCTGTTCTTTCAGGAGTGTAAAGGCAGCTGCTTCTGCAGGAGCCGGAGCGTCTTCATCGGGTATGAAATCCCCAAGATGACTGTCTTCCTCTTCCCCAATCGGAGTTTCAAGAGAAACTGGCTCCTGGGAGATTTTCATGATCTCTCGAACCTTATCCTCCGACATGCCCATCTCTTTCGCCACTTCTTCAGGCAGGGGTTCTCGTCCCAATTCCTGCAAAAGTTGACGTGACACACGGATTAATTTGTTGATGGTTTCCACCATATGCACAGGGATACGAATGGTTCTGGCCTGATCTGCTATTGCCCGGGTAATCGCCTGACGTATCCACCAGGTAGCATAGGTACTGAATTTGAAGCCTTTTCTATAGTCAAATTTTTCGACAGCTTTGATCAATCCGAGATTTCCTTCCTGAATCAGATCCAAAAAAAGCATTCCTCTTCCTACATACCTTTTTGCGATGCTGACAACTAACCTCAGATTTGCTTCGGCAAGTCTTTTTTTCGGTTCTTCATCTCCGCTTTCCATTCGCTTAGCCAGTTCAACCTCTTCTTCGGCCGTAAGAAGGGGAACTTTTCCGATTTCCTTCAGATACATCCTGACAGGATCATCAATTGTAACCCCTTCAGGGATGCTCAATTCCGGTTCTTCCTCTACTTCGACCTCTTCAAGATCTTCATCAATTTCGGGAACAACTTCTATTCCCATATGCTCAAGAGTGTCATATACCTTTTCGATCTGTTCCGGGAGTATATCGATTTTTTCGAAAGCATCCATGACCTCTTTATAGGTCAACATACCTTTTACCTTCCCGTTGTCGGCCAACTCCCGCAAAATGATGGAAGGCTCCTTTTTTACTTCAGCGTTTTTCTTTGTATCTTTTTTATCTTCCGTAATAGTAATCCCGGCAGAGGATTCTTTTTTCTTTGTTCCCTTATCTGCCATATTGCTTAATTCCACCTCTCGTATATTTGAATGGATTGATTTAAGGAAGCGTTAATAATATTTTAACTGTTCCTTATCTGCACATCCTTTGAATAATTTCCTGAAGTTGTCTTTTCAACCTCTGTTCTTCGTTTACATCGTTAATATTCTTCAATTGTGCTTGAATATCCTTCATTTCTTCTCTTAGTTTTATGGTTTCCAATTTTTTCAGAATATCCTCAATTGCTTTCTCTGGTTCTTCAAAATTGCAATCTTTTGAAAAACCAACAATCATTGCAGCCTTGGCTGGTTCAAGCTTCGTTATATATTCTTCCAGTAAAAAATCATTTCCATCAGACAATTTCTGATAAAGTACTTCAGCCATCTCCCTGTTACTTCCCTCGCTATAGGAAGATACCGGATACCTTTCCGACACCACGGAGTACAGATGATTCTCCCGGCTTAAGAGCGTTAAAAGCATATGTTCGTGTGTTTCCCTTGGCCCATCCTTTCTTTTTACCGAAAAAGATCCGATGGAACCGGTTAAGCTTCTCTTCTTCTGATTGAACTCATTCCGCTTTTCCTTACGCTTTTTTTGGTTCAGCCTGCGTTCCACTTCAGCTTGAAGTGTATCTATCGTAATATCGTAATCACGGGAAATATTTTTCATAACCATTTCCCTTTCCAATATGTTTTCCTTTTCAGTTAAAAGATCTGCAACTCCGTTCAAAAACGCCAATTTGCCATCCGGATTGTCGGTAGGAAACTTCAGCTTTAACTGCCTGATTTTATATTCCAAATGTGATATTGCCCGATCTACAAGGTTTTTAAACTTTTCCGGACCATTTTTCCGAATAAATTCATCAGGATCCTTCCCTTCGGGAATCTGAAGTACTTTTGCACGGCAGCCCAATTGATCCAATACTTCAATACCTCGGTTGGTTGCTTTCCTTCCAGCAGTGTCGGTGTCGTAGGAAATAATAATTTCCTCAGCGTATTTCTTTAAGACCCTTCCCTGCATATTGGTCAGAGCCGTGCCCAAAGATGCAACCGCGAAGTCTATTCCTGCCTGATGCAATGAAATGACATCCATATAACCTTCAACAATCAACAGCTTTTTTTCAAGGCTCTTCTTTGCAAGATGCATTCCGTATAGTTCCCTTCCTTTGCTGTAGCAAAGTGTTTCTGGGGAATTAATATACTTTGGCAGGGTATCGTCCATCACCCTTCCTCCGAAAGCGACTACATTCCCACGGAGATCAAAGATGGGGAACATAATTCTGTTTCGGAACCGATCATTCAGTTTGCCATTTTTGTTTTTTAGACTCAAGCCGGATGAAATCAGGATATCTTCACCGTAACCTTTCGCCATCAATGCTTTAGACAGTGCGCTCCAGTCATCCAGTGCAAACCCAAGCCCAAAACGCTTTATGGTTTGTATTCCGATACCTCTGCTATAAAGGTATTGTTGCGCTCTAGAACCGTTTTTACCCGCAAGAGCAGTATAAAAAAACCTGGCCGCTTCCCGGTTAACTGTAAGAATATCTTTTCTTAATTTAATTTTATGCTGCTCTTCTTTGTTATCAGGTTCAGGAAGTACCATTCCTGCACGGTCAGCCAGAAAACGCAGTGCTTCGACAAAGTCGAGATTTTCAATGTGCATAATGAAATGAAAAACATTTCCTCCGTTGCTACAGCCGAAACAATAATAAAACTGTTTGGTGGGCTCTACTGAAAAAGATGGCGTTTTTTCCCGGTGAAAAGGGCAGAGACCGAAAAAACTACCTCCTTTCCTTTCAAGATGGATGTATTCTGAAACAACGCTTACCAAATCATTGTTTAACCTGACTTCTTCAATTACATCATCGGGATAGAAATTCATAGCCCCCCCTATCAATCTCACTTATCATATTCGACAAATTTTTTCAAATTCCTTCTTTGTAACATAAAAAAAATTGAATCGCATCTACATTTCGAATGAATTTCGGTGTGCGTCGGCACAATTTATACGCTAGGCCGTATATTATCTGAGCAAAATATGTCTTGATGCTATAGTCACCTTACTTTTGAAACAGATGCATTTGTCTTGCATTTATGCCCATATCACCATTCTCTCCAGGAAGAAGGGATAAAAATACTATGAAATACTTTAACTGCATACCTGTCGGTCATTCCTGCAATATAATCGCAAACAACACGGTGAATCCCTTCTTTTTCGATCATGCTGTAATCTTCTTCTGGCAGCAGCTTGGGTGTTTGAATAAATTGCCGATAAAGCTGTCGGATCATGTTTTCAGCCTTGCCTTCTTCAGCTTTTGCGCTGGAACCAACATACACCTTCTGAAACATGAAAGAGCGAAGTGTTTCCGTAGCCTCTCTGAATTCATCATTCATGCAGACCACATCCCTGTGTATGCTGTTTTCAATAATGTTGACGATCATATTATTGATCCGCTCACTCGAGGTATTTCCCAAGATTTTCAGACAACAGGAAGGAAGATCTGCCTGAGATATAACATTACCCCGAATAGCATCTTCAATATCATGGTTAATATAGGCAATTCTATCGGCCAACCTGACGATACGTCCCTCGAGGGTATCTGCTTCCTTTGGTCCGGTATGACATAAGATTCCATCCCTGACCGCTTTCGTTAAATTTAAACCTACTCTATTCTTTTCCAGTTTTTCTACGACTCTGACACTCTGCTCATTATGTCTGAAACCCAGTGGGCAAATTTCCTGGAGTACTCTTTCGCCCGCATGGCCAAAAGGTGTATGTCCCAGATCATGCCCCAGTGCTATAGCTTCGGTCAGATCTTCGTTCAGCCGAAGACTTCGTGAGATTGTCCTGGCAATCTGTGAAACCTCCAGTGTGTGTGTCAGCCTGGTTCTGTAATGATCCCCTTCAGGAGATATAAAAACCTGTGTTTTATGTTTCAGCCTGCGAAAAGCCTTGGAATAGATGATTCTATCCCGATCTCTTTGAAATTCTGTCCGGATGTCACACTTTTCTTCTGGCCGCTCTCTTCCTCCTGTCTCTGAAGCTAATTGTGCGAAGGGAGACAGCGTTTGCTTTTCAAGTTGCTCGGTGTATTCACGAATCAACATGATAACCGATAACCTCCAACTGGGTTAAAATTTTATCCAAATCCCATGGATCGCAGCGAATATATGGGCATTCTTCTTTCTTTGACAGATATCGTGCCCGACATTGAGGTCCAATTCGTATTTTGCTTTAAAAAACGTTTGATGTTTAATCATTTGAAAGAGTTCACTAGTAATAATTACATCTTACCCATTATTGAAAGTATAGAAAACAAATTTTTTGAAAAGTTTTGATCCGGGCAAAATAAAAACGGCAGAATTAATATCTACTGCCGCACAAAATAAATTACTGGAGCTATTTGCAATTCATGTCAATAAAATAAACGATTATCTTTATTCTGAATATGTACCTGATGTTATCAAGGCTGTATTGATTCTCCAGCGGAAGGTCTCGCCAAACCTTCCGCCGGAATTCATGTTCCTGAACCTCTTAAAGGGAGTTCAGGCAATTTCTGCAGATAATTTTCCCCTTATATTCAACCATTTCTTCGTCGATGCCCTCACAGAATGTGCATCTTGGGATATATTTGTCCAGAACAACGTTGCCATGGTCATCAACAAACATTTCTATGTTGTCGCCTTCCTTTATATTCAGCTGTCTACGAAGTGATTTTGGAAGAACAATACGCCCCAGTGAATCCAATTTCCTTACATAACCGGTTGCTTTCATGATAAATCCCCCTATCAGTTTGATAAAATGTCAATTATTCCCTACCATTTCACCTTGATATTTTCAGGCTTTACCAAAAAGATACCGCATGGTTAAGGATTTGTCAATATTACTTTTTCAGCCATGACATCATTTTTCTCAGTTCCCGGCCTGTTTTTTCAAGGAGATGAGCGGATTCCTTTCGTCTGGTGGCAAGTAGCTTAGCCCTTCCTCCTGCTTTGTTTTCAGCAATCCAACGTGATGCAAAAGTACCATCCTGAATTTCTGCCAAAACTTCTTTCATCGCTCTTCTGCTTTCTTCCGTTATGACCTTTTTTCCAGTGGTATAATCACCATATTCTGCAGTGTCGCTGATAGAATAGCGCATATATTCAAAGCCGCCTTGATAGATCAGATCAACGATAAGTTTCATTTCATGGATACATTCAAAATAAGCGTTCTCGGGTTGATAACCAGCTTCGACAAGTGTTTCAAATCCCGCTTTCATCAGTTCGGTAACACCGCCGCATAAAACAGCCTGTTCACCAAATAAATCCGTTTCGGTTTCTTCCCGGAAGGTTGTCTCCAGAATTCCCGCACGGCCTGCCCCAATCCCGCTTGAATAGGCCAACGCATACTCACGGGCTTTTCCGCTGGCATCCTGATGAATGGCAATTAATGACGGAACTCCGCGACCTTCCAGATATTGTGAACGCACGGTATGACCCGGCCCTTTTGGTGCAACCATCACCACATCCACGCCTTCGGGTGGGACGATTTGGTTGAAGTGAATATTAAAGCCATGAGCAAACAGCAGCACATTTCCTTCTTCCAGATTTTCCTTAATGCTATCCGCATATACGTCTGCCTGAACCTGATCCGGTACCAGAATCATAATCAGGTCTGCAACCTTCGCTGCCTGTGAAGTATCCAAAACCTTCAGGCCGGCTTCCTGCGCTTTTTCACGGCTTTTTGATGAAGGAGCAAGACCTACCACTACATCCACACCGCTATCCCTAAGGTTTAACGCATGAGCATGCCCCTGGCTGCCATAACCGATAATCGCCACGGTTTTGTTCTCCAATAATTTGAGTTCACAATCACTGTCATAATACATTTTTGCCATAAGTATCATCCTTTCATTGATATGCGCATCGAGGATATGCATATCTATCTATACAATTGTTTTTTCACCACGTTCCAGGGAAATCAAGCCCGTCCTAACATCCTCAAGAATTCCGAATGGCCTGAGCATATCCTGCATCGCAGCAACTTTTTTTGCACTTCCAGATATTTCTATTGTAAGAGTTTTTTCAGAAATATCAATAATATTGGCTCGAAAAACTTCAGCAATCTGCATAATTTCAGATCGAACAGAGGTATCTGCATTCACTTTGATCAGCGCCAGTTCACGGTGCACAGAGTTTTCAACGTCCAGCTTTTCTACCTTGATAACATCAATTAGTTTAGCCAGTTGCTTTTCAACCTGGTTCACCGTATTCTCATCTCCGTCAACGACTATGGTCATTCTGGATACTCCAGGTCTGTCAGTGACACCTACAGCAAGGCTTTCGATATTGAATCCGCGGCGGCTGAAAAGGCCCGATACCCTGGAAAGCACACCAGCATGGTTATTTACTAACACGGATAGAATATGTTTCATAAAAACCTCCTTATTCCAACACAGCACCTTTATCTGCCGAAGAGACCAATCGCGCATACCGCCCCAGATATCCTGTTTTTATCCTGGGCTCGGGCGCCTCCCAGGATTGCATCCTGCTGTCGATTTCTTCCTGGGTGAG
>JAAYKJ010000172.1 GCA_012522505.1 Clostridiaceae bacterium | reverse complement strand
CATTTTTCAATAATAATTGTATTTTCAGAAGGGTAGTAGAATAACAATTTAGTATTTAATATATATCATCCTATTTATCTAACATATATTGTTAATTATGCTAATTACGCTGTTGACTTGGTAAAATGTGATGCTATAGTTTAGATATAGAAAAGCAATTTCCTATCTAGCCTATCTAGGCAGGACGATTCGGAATTGCTCCGGACAGGGCGATTGATTATCTCGCTGACAGCAAAGGAACAGAGCTGAATTTTAGGGTAATGGCAAGTGCGGTGGCAACCTTCAGTGAGGAAGGAAAAGCTGACGAGGCTTGCTTTGAGGAAATCCGCAAAGATGTGAACCGAAGAGGAGGACGTTAACCATGCTCGGAGCGATTGTAGGAGATATCGCAGGCTCGGTCTACGAGTGGAATAACATTAAAGCTAAAGATTTCCCACTGTTCCGCGACGACTGCTTTTTCACAGATGACACAGTGATGGCCATTGCTACAGCAGCGGCGATATTTTTAGGCCGATTCTATGCCGGAGGTCATGCCTTCGATTACAGCGAGCCATGGTCGTTAGAGGAGCTGAAAGCAAAACTGAAAAAGTTTATTGAATCCCATTTTGGATATGACTTATCACAAAGACTTGACGAAATTCGCCCAACCTACCGTTTTAATGAAAGCTGTCAGGAAACTGTACCACAGGCGATTGTGGCATTCCTTGAGAGTGTGGACTTTGAGGACGCAATCCGAAACGCTATCTCCCTCGGAGGCGACAGTGACACCCTGGCGGCAATTACCGGAAGCATAGCAGAAGCCGCCTATGGTGTACCGGATTGGATAAAGAACAAGGCCTTAAGTTACCTGGATGCACCCTTGAGAGATGTCTATGATCGATGGATGAACGCGTCCAAGATAAGTTCGGGGTTGTTGTAAAGAATATCTTTAGATACATTTCTATATCCCACTGTAGTAAACCCAGTCTTCCGATATACTAGCAAAATTAGTATTATACCTGTACAATACCTTAAGTGGGTTAGTTTCCATAAACAAGAAATTAATCCATGAAAAACTGTACATCGGGGAGGAAAAAAGCATGAAAAAGATTCTACGTTTTTGTATGACTCTATTTCTTGTATTAGTGGGTGGTAGTATCGCAAATGCAGGGGATTTCAAATATGAAAACCTTGCCCGGTATAATGTGGTATATGTCGGCCATGGGGTGTTAATCGTTGAAGATAAAGAAACAGGAAAATTCGGCCTTGCGGAAGATACCATGAACAGGGACATCATATTGCCGGCTGAATATGATGAAATTGAACAATTTCGATATGGCCTTGGAGAAGATACTTATTATGCATCGGCTTATCCCTGCCGCTTTACTACCATCCGGAAAGATGGTAAAGAAGGGGTTGTAAGAAATGATGGTAAAATTATTTTTCCGCTTAATGATCAATACAACGTGGGGACCATTCTTTATGATGAAATTGCCCTGTATGACAGGACCTCTACTGAGTGCGAATTAATCCTGATTGATGAAGATGGAAATATTATTGCAAGGCAAACCAATATTTATGGGCTGACGGAGCTCAGTGAAGGGCTTAGAGCTATTTCCAGAGTACCAAAGCTATCACAATGGGAATATGTTGATGAGAACTGGAATCCTACAAGCTTGGGAAAATTCGATTATGCCGGTCCTTTCTCGGAAGGATTAGCAAGGGTCAAAGTTGCAGGCAAAGGTACTGGTTTTATTAATACAAAAGGAGAAACAGTTATTCCCTTTGGTCTGTATTGGGAAGGTGAGGATCGTTTCCATAATGGTAAGGTTATCGTACGGTATGCTGACGACGATAGGGAGGGTTATGGTGTAATTGACAGGAACAATAATGTGGTTATCCCCTTTATACATAGCTTTTTGAATTTCAGCAAGGAAGATGGCGTGCGAATATTCTATGGGCCATCACGGGATAATCCGAATGAAATTTTAAGGTACAATGAAGATGGTACCCCATATACAAGAACAGAAGATAAGGCTCATCAAAGATGGATAGTTTATAACATTAAGCTGAATACTTCATCAGCGTTTAGCGATTATCGGCTTTACCTCATTAACCTATTGAATATATATAACGAGTATTATGGAAAGCCGTTGGACTCAACCGGTGATATTGAAAAAGATGCCCTGGCTGCTGAAAAAATTATGCGTGGGGACCGTGTAGCTGCCGGCTTTAACTCAGATGAGGAAATGGATGCATACATACAGGGCGTTGAGGATGGGACGATTGAGCTAAACGGGAAGCCACCGATGATGTCATTCGATATTGTTGACGATGAATTATACAGTATGTTTTTTACGGACAGTCCTGAAGGTTATATAAATTCACGAGGTAAGGAGAATATCCGGAAGCGTATTTTGGAAACGTACTGTAAGTATAAGAATATAGACTCAGTAGCTGATCAAAGTGATAATGCACTGACCAACATTATGAAAGAATTAGCGAATAACGATATTCTATATGTTTTCAGCGATTCTACCGATTGTAAGATTTTTATGAAAAATTGGTTGGCAGAAGCAGAGATAAAAAATAAAGCAAACGCGGAAGAAGAGAGAATAGCCGAGGCAGAGGCAAAGGCGAAAGCGGAAGAAAAGGCGAAGGCAGAGGCTAAAGCCAAAGCGGAAAATGTTGCTACCTATTATGAAAATGCAAGCGAATGGGCAATACCAGAGTTGTATAAGGCCCTTATATACGGTTTTATCACCAACAGGATCAATGATAATATGAAGGATTCGATTACCAGAGAAGAGTTCTGCGAGGTAGCTGTCACACTTTTTGAAAAGTTAACTGGTGAAACCGCTACCTATGGGAAAAATCATTTTACAGATACAACTAACCCTGAAATTTTTAAGGCCTTTGAGATTGGTATTGTAAACGGCGTAGGTAACGGAAAGTTTGCTCCAAACAACCTGGTAACACGGCAGGAAATAAGCGTAATGCTGTATCGGGTAATTGTATTATGTGAAGAGAATCCTGATTTTTCCTTTGATGATGTACCAAAGTTCAAGGATGAAGATCAAATAGCATCATGGTCAATTACTCCAATGAGATTCATGTACAAAAACGGCATTATTAAGGGCACAGGGGACGGAACCATGGATCCGCTGGGAAATACCAGCAGGGAGCAGGCAGTACTTCTGGTGGTAAGAACCTATGAAAAGTACATGAACTGACAGTAAAGCAGAAAAGATGAGAGCCCGGAGGATTAATTATCCAAAGGAGCTCTTTTCTTATTGCTATTTTCTATTCGTCCTTTTCATTTTTTGAGGGTTATGTATAAGATGCCTAGTATATTTTTCTATATGTTGTGAATACTATGATATGAGAAAATAAGAAACGGTGGCGTGAATTATGGGAAAGTTTCGCAAAAATATTGCAAGCAGCATAAAAAATGTTATTATTTAATCGACGAGGAGGTGCCTATCATGCTAATAGAGTATAAGGTTAAAAACTTTATGTCTTTTAAAGATGAAATTGTTCTTTCAATGGTGTCAGACAAAAATAGAGAACTGCAAGATACCAATCTCTTCCAAATTGAAAATATGGCAGTATTAAAGACTGCTGCTATATTTGGTGCCAATGCATCTGGAAAATCAAATTTCATTGAATCTTTTAGCTTCTTTAATAATCTTTTTAGTGAAAGTATTGATGCCAAAAAAATATTGTCTGAACTACCGTATTATAAACTTGATGTAGATAGTAAAAATATGCCAATATCATATGAAATCACCTTTTTCCTAAATAACAAACGCCATCGCTACGGTATTGAGGTCGATAATAAAGGTGTCCGCACAGAATGGCTGTATTTCGTCCCTAAAAGACAAGAAGCATGCTATTTTGAAAGAGAGCGTGATGAAATAGTTCGTACCGGGACATATTTCGAAGACAGGAAGGCATTAGAATATATAAAGCCTGATACAGTGAGACCATTTTTATATACATTAGCGCAGGATTCTGTTAGAGAATTTGCTTGGGCAAAAGATATCATGAAGTATTTCAAGTTTTATATAAAATCAAGTAATGTGCCAGAGACGTTTTTTAAGAAGATAGAAAAAAAGATTCTTAAAAATACAGACAATAAGATTTTTTCAAAGGCTGAAGTTGTGTCATTTCTACATGATGCTGATATTGGTGTTACAGATGTTTCTGTAAAAGAAAAGAAATTAGACGATGGCATACTAAGTGAGTTTATTGAGTTTATGAAGCAGAAAGGTAAAAGTGTAGAATCTGATAAACTTGAAACATTCATGCATCATTTTAAATATGATAATCAAAACAATATTGTTGGTGAAGAAAAATTTCCGTTAAATATGGAATCAAGAGGAACTGCCAAACTGTACTCTATGCTCTACCCTGTATTGTATGTACTTAAAAAGGGCGGAATTCTTCTGGTGGATGAAATTGAAAGCTCATTACATCCTTTGTTATGTGAAAGAATAATACTGCTTTTTAACAATAACAATACTAATCCTCATAATGCACAATTAATATTCATTACCCATAATACACTTTTGATGAACCCCAAATTATTAAGAAGAGACCAGATATATTTTATAGAGAAGAACAAATACGGTGTAAGCAGCATGTACAGTTTATATGATATTAATCTGGATATTAGAAGTAATTTTAATTATTTGAACAACTACTTAGCGGGTCGTTTTGGTGCGATACCATACCTTGGAGAATTCAACTTAACAAAGTAAGTGGATAGGGGGGTATTTTGTGAGGGAAAAGCGAGATCTATCCAGTTATAAAAGGAGAAAAAAGAATATACGCCCCAGTCCATTTTTTATCATTGTATGCGAAGGCAAGGTTACAGAGGTGGATTATTTCAAAGGGTTCCCATACTATTGTTATTGTAAGTTAGGTGGGGTTTCCAATAGAGGATGCTATTATAGTCATGCTGCCGTATATATTGAGCCGGAGGCTGGTCAGCATGAGAAAGTAGTCGAAAAAGCCAGCGAAGTATTTGATGAGTTGAATAAGAAATATGGAACAATCGACCCAGGTGAAGTATGGTGTGTTTTTGACTGTGATGGAAATACTGCTGGCCTTAATCGTGCAATTCAGGCCGCTGAGGCTAAAAAGTTTAATGCAATAGAAATTCTTATTTCTAAACCTCGATTTCCTTATCAACTAGGGCGACCAGCCCTTGTTGGGAAAAATGAAGTGAATCTGTTTTTTAACTCATGAATCAACTTTATTGGATAGTCCCAATCACTATCACATCAAATAAAAGTCCAGCTTTTTTCCATAGTAGAATTTCTCTCAAATACCCATAATGTGTCCACATAATATGGTATAATCTAGGTGACATAAAGAATTTATGCTGAAAAATCTAATATGAATAAGCAGGCTTATTGAAAAATGACAGAAACCAGTTCATTACCAAGCTGGGTTTATCAGGAGATGCTCCCACGACTGCCACTTCACTACATTGATAAAAATTAAAGGGGTAATGTTTCGTGCTTAGAGAGAAATTTGAGTTAGCAGAGAAATCTATTGCCGAGTTCCGTGAAAATCATAAAGATTGCTATGGCGAATTAATGTTTTTACTTCAAAAATATAATAATAACTACTTCCAAGAAAACAAGTTTTCTTTACATTATAGACACCTTTTCAGAATTATTGCTAATAGAGTGCAGGAGGAGGATGTTAACACAAGATTATTCACTTCAATGAAAGAAGATGTGGAGAGAATCCAGGATAAATACGGGGATGTCTTTGATGCGTTTTCTGCCCTTGTAAGACGCCATGTTGATAGAGCAAATATCGGATATAATGCTTTAACAAGGTTAATGTATGGCGAGAGCATCGGCTATATTATGCGGGAAACCAGTGAGGAAGAAAACAGAAGGCAAGTGCTAAGGTATATACTTATATCCAGGTTCATAAAAGCATATGAAGATAGAGAGGATGAACCTTTCAGAGATGGCATGACAAAATATCACGTTGTTTCAAATCTGATATCTATGTCGAAAGACTTCCATGATGATACATTGGTTACTCTAATTTTTTCCTTCAAAGAGATGAAAGATAATAATATAATGGTTGATTCTGTTTCCGATATAGAAAGTGTCATATCAGAAAATAATAGCCTGTCAAGCGCAGACATCGAGGAAGCATCACGTGGGTTTACAGAGAATACATTAGTCGCCAAAGATACTTTCGATCATCCGGATTATGAAAATGAGGTTCATCACCTTGAAGAAACCCTAAACGAAATGTTACAAGAGCTTGACTATCTTGAAAACGAGAGTAGTGAAATAAGTACAAAGCAAAAAGAACTTCTGGCAGTCAAAGACAAAAAAACTGTTATGGAGGATCTAAACACCTATTCCAATATCCAAAAAGGAATCTCAAAAGAATTACTGAAGATTGAATCGGCTCTTGGCAGTCCTTACTTCGGCAGAGTGGACTTCAAGGAAGATAATAATAATGAGTTCGAGTCGTTTTACATAGGCAAAGTAGGATTCAGACAAGATTCAAGCTTTGGAGTGATTGATTGGAGAATGCCGATAGCATCAATATTTTATGAATGTGAAAATGGCAGAGCAAAGTATAAAGCGCCAGGTGGTATTTATTCCGGTGATGTCAAACTGAAAAGGCAATACACGATTAAACATTCTCAGTTGCTTTCCTTTTCTGATGATATGTTTACGGAGAAAATAACTAAGGCCATAAAGAAAGCATCTTCTAAAGGAGCGAAATCGAAAAAAGAAGATGTTATATCTGACCCTGTTTTACAAGAAAGGCTGAAACAGAATTCTGATAAAAAGCTGAAGGAAATTATTGAAACAATAAGGGCAGAGCAAAACCAGATTATCAGACAACCTCTTGATAAAGTTTTGGTAGTTCAAGGAGTTGCCGGTTCCGGGAAAAGTACGGTCGGATTACATAGAATCTCATATTTATTATATAACAATAAAGGGATAGATCCCGGAAAGATATTAGTTATTGCTCCAAACAAAGTTTTTTTGGATTATATATCAGAGCTTTTACCAGGTATAGATGTCAAAGGAGTAATGCAGTTAACGTTTGAGCAGCTTTCATTCAATATTATTGAAAGTGAACTAAATGTCGTTAAAGATGAAAAAGTTGAATTCTTTTTAGGTGTTACAAATAAAAACCTATATCAGTTTTTACAGGATGTCATGATCAGTGTATCAAAGTTTAAAGGTTCTTTATTGTTTACCAAATTAATTGATTATATGATGGCTAAAAAGACTAAAGAGGTTATCAGTGTAGTAAAAGATGTGAGCTTGTTTGGAGAGAGATTAAAGATTAGTCGGGAAGAGCAGGTTAACTGTTTAAAAGGTAATGCACCGTTAAATGATAGAATTGAGATATTGAAAAAATTAGTAGAGTCTGGGGTTAAGGCCTTTATCGAGGGGCAGGCATTCTTTACGGATGATATAGATACAATGAAAAAAGAGGCTACTGCGTTTTTAAGGAGTTATCTTAAGAATCTGAAGCACATAGACCCCATTTCTGTATATAAAGAATTATATAATGATGATTATGTTTATAAAATATTGTATAAGAACCGATATTTCTCGTTTGCTGCGCAATACACATTAAGAATACTGGAAGCAGGAAGTGTGGAAAGAGAGGACCTGGCTGCGCTATGCTATATAAAGCATATGACTGATGGTATTG
>JAAYKJ010000171.1 GCA_012522505.1 Clostridiaceae bacterium | reverse complement strand
TTATTGGTAAAGTCAAAGGGAACTTTATTGGTTTTTGTGGCGGATCAGTATTAAAAAAGGTTAAATCAGGCTTATGGCTGGTGTAAACGAATCCATCACGCAATGGGTGACCGGGGAAATATTTCCATAGTTTACGACTGCAGTGGTTGTTTCTCTTATGGTTCTCTTATGGTTTATAAAATGATTCGGTATGATGCAGCAGCTCTGCAACCGGGTAAGCTTGGCTGTAACTTTATCGTAAGGCATCTTTACTGCGTTACACCGCTAATATATAATATAGTTAGCGTGCGATGAACCGAAATGTAAAGCATTCTATTGAAGAAGCGATAAATAATTGTATGGTACATCAGGTATAATCTCCTTACTGAGGGGGGGAATTGCATGGCATACCAGTCATTTTACTACGACGCTGAAGACAATAAAAAAATCCACACTTATGTTTGGGATGAAACGGTAAACCCTAAAGGCGTGGTTCAAATTCTACACGGAATGGCCGAGCATGGGGGCAGGTATGCAGACTTTGCGGCTTTTTTGAACAAGAACGGGTTCATTGTTTATGCCGATGATCACAGAGGTCACGGAAAAACAGCGCAAAGCCCGGATGAGATAGGGATTATCGGGCAAGATGGATTTGAACTAATCATCAGCGACGCATTTGTTCTTCTTAAAATGATCAAAAGCAGGTATCCTAATCTACCTGTCTTTATTCTTGGTCACAGTTTCGGTTCGTTTCTCACCCAGTCGTTTATCAGTCGATATGGCTCGGATATCGATGGTGTAGTATTGTCCGGCTCAGCAAAACAAGATGGGGCGGATATTGCATTCGGTAGAGTTGCAGCTTTTATACAACGATTTATTTTTGGTGAAGATAAAAAAAGTTTCCTCATCGATAAGCTTGGATTCGGAAGCTATAATAAAAAAATCCCAAACGCAACGAGTAAGTTCGCGTGGTTAAGCCGGGACAATAGCGAGGTTGAAAAATATGAGAACGATCCTCTGTGCGGGAATGTCTTCTCGATCGGGTTTTATTATTACTTTTTCAAAGCATTAAAAGGATTATACGATGTTAAAAAAACATCGGGTATACCAAAATCACTTCCGGTATTTATCGTTTCCGGCGATGAAGACCCTGTAGGCAAGTATGGGAAAAAGGTTATAGAACTATACGATTTTTATAAGAGGTCAGGTCTTGATAACGTACAAATAAAGCTTTATCCGTGTAAAAGGCACGAAATTCTGAATGAAACAGGCCGGCAGGAAGTATATGATGACATATTGTCCTGGCTGGAGGCCCAAATTAAACCTTCATAGGATCAATATCAGACGTGCCTTTGAATATAACATTAACTTATGATAGTTTAGTTACCCCGTTTGCAAAAACCTCGAGTACTTTATTGAAAGCCTCTCCTTGTCGGGCCAGGCGTTCTTGTCTCGTGGCAGAATAATCCTGGTGCTCTGTAATGCTTGGATTCCATGCTTAAGCATAGGTCCATCGGATTCATAAAGAATATCTTCCCTGACTTCAATTCTATAATCCGGTGTTACTCCAATTATGTTGGTGTCATACGCCGCATGATGAATTTTACATAGAGATAAGCCATTCGTAACGATGGGGTCACCCAGCTCTTCACCATCAGGAATGATATGGGCTGCATCCAGAAGCTGCGCGTGCTTGAGCCTGCAAAATGCACATTGCTGTCTGTATGCCAGAAGAACTCTTTCCCTAAACGATTTCTGGTGAAGCCTCTCTTTCACCGATGAAGTAATATATCTGCGGATTGCATATTCAGACTCGTTGGAAACTATACCAGTTGCAGGCTTGAGAAGATGCTCCTGTATGGACGCCATGTCATCGGCAACTACAGTAAACGATAATGTATTCGGATTATCGTTCACAATGTATACCGGCCAGACCGCTAGATATTTTGAAGGCACGATTCCAAAAAAATAGATCAATGGGATCTGCTTTTTCATAGCCTCTCGCAAACCAACATTATCCCTATGGAATGGGTCGGTGCCACGATATCGGTATATAAAGCTGCCATCGTCCGCTAAAGAATCATCATATGGCCCGTCGCAAACAGTAGCAATCGATATCGGAATCTTGTGAAAGATTTTTGGTTTCCATATCCCTTGCGGCCCAATAAGGGTAACTCTCTCACCATTATAATGAAAACCATTTACTAAAAGAGATCTGGGAAGGATGTCCCCATGGAGAGTTACTTGTTCTTTTAGCCAGTTAAAAGCTGCTAATCTAATTTGTTCTTCCATAATGCACCTTCTCAACTTGGGTCGTGGTGTTTTGAGTTATGGTTGTTCGCGCTTTCTTTTTACGAATATTATAACAAATATCAACACTTATTTACAGAGATTGGCAAGGTTCAATATATACCTAACAAATGCTTTACAATCAGTTGCTCCAGTTTTTCATACGATTATAATGGCCCGTCCCTTTTTAGTGTGTATATTTCTAAATGATGATCCTCAATAAAAAGCTATTGAGCGTTTTTTTGATCTTTCGTTGATTTAGCTCCATTCATTCATTTGGAGATTATCACCATATACACAACACAGATGGTTATTCAGTTTAACAATCTGTGATAGTTTCACGTGCATCTGCAATTGCTTTCTGTACAGCACGCGAAAAAGAATATAGGGCAGACGGATTACCATAGTTATCCAGTTGCCTGTGGAGTCATTGTTTCAAAGGTTGCAGCATCATCAAGTTTAGTTGTGGCAGTATTATCTTCATAAATCAATACAACACCCCGCCTTTTCATCTATTCTTTGTATTGAATGTCTGGCACGTCAGGGTTAATATATTCTTTCGGAGCAATAACATGCAATTGATTCCTTATCAACTGTCGCATTTCTTTAGCTGGTTCAAGACAATATTTTACAAATTCATCCTGCGGGATATCCTCCTTGGTTTTTGCATGTGGAAATAACAGCTTTACAAATCCAGTGCAAAGACGTGTTATTGCATCAAGGTCACGCTTATATGCTTTTGGTGGCACTACAATGCATGAATCCACTAAAGTTGAATAATGCAGTTCATCACGTAGTGAATGTAGGACTTCTGCGAAATATTCAGTATTTATAGCCCAACCTTTAGCAACCAAGTTTTGATGAAATTTTGGTATCTTCCATCCCGGAATAAATCCATGGATTCTATCAAGTGTTTCAGCTTTACGGAAAATCGGGTTTATTGCATCAACCATATTAACATGAGTGTTAAATTTCTCCGCCTCTAAATTCCCTAAAACAACAATCCCTGAACTAGCAGGAATTTCAGAATCAAACCCCTTAACGATACCGTCTTGCATATAGGTAGTGAGAGCGGCTTGTAACTGTGCAGGTTCAAGAAATTTCATGTTCTGTATTTCATCAAAAGCAACATAGTCGAAACGTGTAACAAGTCCTCCAGTTTTCAAGTTGTTATCGTAGAATAGGGTAGCTCTTGATACCGTGCCACCCGAAACAACCCAGCCGCGTTTGCTGATTTTTTCATATACATAGC
>JAAYKJ010000170.1 GCA_012522505.1 Clostridiaceae bacterium | reverse complement strand
CTTTTGTAAACCTGGAATAGCTCCTTCAGGATAATTCCAAGGCACCACCCATCCATGATGATGTGGTGGAAGCTGAAGATAAGGTGATGGATTTCGCTGTCAGTTCTAAATACCGCCAGGTTGATGAGTAAATCCCGTGAAAGGTCAAAGCCTCTTTCCTTTTGCATGTGCTTATATCTTTGGATATGCGACTGCTTGAGTGCCTGATCCATACTGGTGATGTCTTCATAATACACCTTTGCATGCCGCCTCTTGAGTACAATCTGTATCGGTCTTTTTGTCGTTTTATGATTGAATACGGTTCTTAGGGCTTCATGCCTTGCGATAACCGTGTTTATACTCTTCTCAAGAAGGGATATGTTCACTGGATGATGCATATCAAAAGACACCTGCTCATAGTATGCATGCGAGCCTTTATTCACGAGAGAATGGTATAACATTCCCTCCTGCATCGGTGTTAACGGGTATATATTTTGTATTTCACGCTTGCCTTCCATTCTATTCACTCCAATTCATGTTAATCGGGAATATTCTGCAGGTCATCAACCAGCTCATCAAGCTCTTCCATGGAAAGATCACTATACAGAAGATCGGCCGGGGTAATCTCTGTATGCCTTTTGTTGATGCAATGCTGTGAAATGTTTAGAATGCTGCCTTTTATGCATTTTGCAAGCCGCTCTACCGTTTCTTTTCTGTATTCATTGCGGTTGTAGTTGATTGTAAGGGATAGCTTTTTCTCTTTTACAAGGCCATTGATGTCAAAGGTATATTGTCTTTCCATCATAGGGCTGGCCAGATTTCCACATGGATACGCTGAGATTTCGAATACCTCTGTTTGGATATCCTGGTCAAACTGTCCGAGATAGTTGAAGCTTATCTGGGGCTTCTTTCGAAAATCTATCGCTTGCTTTACCGTATCCGGACACAGATATTCAAGGATTCCATAGCCTATGCCATTGTTCGGGATGCGATGCAGCTGCTCCTTCACGCTCTTGATATAGAAGGCGGTATCATGGCTGTTTTTCATATCCAAAACCACCGGGTATTTTGATGTAAACCATCCCACTGTCCGCGTGATATCCATCCCGTCTACCAGCTCTTCCCGTCCGTGCCCTTCCATCGTAATCCCCAGTTTCTCTTGGCCGCACCATTGTCTGAAGGCCAGCCCCATTGCAGCAACCAGGATATCGTTGATCTCGGTATTATAGGCTGTATGTACCTGCTTCAAAAGGATTTCGGTCTCTTCTTCTGAAAGGGTTATGACGATGTCTTCGCTGTCTTTCACTCTGTCTGCAACCCTACCGGCTATGTCCCTTGGAAGGGGCGGTATTTCCTCGCTACATACATTCTTCCAGTATTCTGCCTCCTTTGCTGCCGCTTCTCCGGCTGCATAAGCGTGCAGCTTTTCGGCCCAGTCTTTGAAGGAGCGGGTTTTTTCCTGGAACACGATGGGCTCTCCCTGTAAAGCCTGCATATAACCCGATGCAAAATCTTCGAGTATGATTCTCCACGATACACCGTCGATCACCAGATGGTGGACCGTGATCAGCAGATGATCCCCTTTTGGGGTCTTGAAAAGCCGTAATTTCAGCAAGGGTCCTTCGGTCAGGTTAATGCCTGACTGCACGCTGTTGGCTTCCTTTTCTATCCTTGCGGCGCAATCCTCTTCACCGGCTATCTCTATCACTTTAAATTCCAGCAATTCTCCTTCCGCTGCCCTGTTGTACTGCGTTATATGGCCGTCTTGCATTCGGTAGACCATTCTTAACGCGTCATGGTGCTGTACAATCTTTGTGAACACCTTCTCCACTGCCTTGTCGTCAAAGCCCCGGTGGTTATGCAACATCACCGAGTGGTTGAAATGGTGCATGTTTGTGAACAGACTCTCAAAGAACCATTTCTGTATCGGCGTAAGCCTTACCTGCCCAACCACCTCGGTCTGCTGCGCTTTTTCATCAGCCGGCTTTATGTATGACGAAAGCTCGGCTATGGTGGGGTGCTGAAACAAGTCCTTTACCCGCATTTTCAGGTTCTGCTTCTGAAGCCGTGAGGCCACCTGTATCGCTTTGATAGAGTCTCCCCCTTCGGAGAAATAGTTGTTGTTTATCCCTATCTGTTCTCTGCCCAGCACCTCCTGCCACACCTGGACCAGTGCCTTTTCAATCTCATTTCTGGCAGCCGCATACGCCACACCCGAACCCATTTTCTCATGGCTGCAAAGGGCCTTTTTATCCACCTTTCCGTTTGGTGTAAGGGGGATGCTGTCAACCTGTGAAAAATATGCGGGGATCATATAGCCGGGAAGTTTTTTGGACAGGTGTTCTCTGAGCTCGGATGACGAAAGCGCTCCATCGGCTACAACATATGCACCGAGGGCTTTGTCGCCCTTTTCATCCTCTGTGCACAAAACAACCGCTTCTTTTACGCTTGTGTAATCCAAAAGCTGCGCTTCAATTTCACCCAGCTCTATCCTAAACCCTCTTAATTTGATCTGGGTGTCCATTCGGTCAAGAAACTCAATGCTTCCGTCTGGAAGCCATCGTCCGAGGTCGCCTGTTTTATACAGCTTTTCGGTTTCATCAAAGGGGTTTTGCACAAACTTTTCTGCCGTCAGCTGGGGTCGGTTCAAGTACCCTTTGGCCAACCCTTTCCCTGCGATACACAATTCACCTGGTATTCCCACAGGCTGTAGCTGATGGTTTTTATCCAGAACATAAACCTTTGTGTTCGAAACAGGTCTGCCGATAGGAATGGT